>CANQUG010000020.1 GCA_947626985.1 uncultured Lachnospiraceae bacterium
TGTTAAAGTTACCCTTTTTCTCGAAAAACATATCAAAATCTTTTTCAAAAAGTCCTTGACATATCACCAGAATGCTTCCGCACGCCATAGTGGCTGAGGCTGCAATACTGTGTCACATCGATGTTTTCTTTCAGAATATAGGCGGGTACCCCCCCCCACTGAACAATTCGGCGGCACATCGTGGATAACCACGGCGTTGGCGCCAATGATGACATTGTCGGCGATAGTTATATTGCCAAGGATCTTGGCACCAGTGGCGATGTAAACGTTGCTGCCGATAACAGGCATGCCAGGCTTGTTGGAACGCCCGCCCGTGAGAACATTGGTCCCGATGACCACATGATCCCCGATGACGGTTTCCTTGCCAATCACACAGCCCAGCCCGCCGTACAGGAACTTGCAGTGTTCCCCGATCTTGGCCTCATAGGGGATGGATGAGCTGTGAATAAGATAAATCAGCCCTTTGATCAGTTTTGGTAAAAATGGGACGTGGTGCACATACAGCCACCTCTCCACCCTGTACAGCTTATAAGCATTCATTGTACCCACTCCTTACTACTCTCTCTTGGGGGCTTCATTCCCTATGGTCTGCTTGATGACGTTCACAGCCCCGCTCCACAAAAAGTGCTCTATGATCCTTTGATGCGCCGCCTTGCCGATTTGGGTCTCACTTTTGGACTGTAAGATCTTATCCGCCATATCAGGCAGCGAATCGAACAGGAAACCACTCACACCATCTTCAATGATATCGTTGGGACCCGGTGCGTGCATTACATAAACCGTTTTTTCATAGTACATGGCCTCTAAAATGGACATACCGAAAATCTCCGTGCTTGAAAAGCTTACAAATGCTTCGGCAGATAGATATGCCTTCCACATATCCGTATTTGGGATGCTCTCAAAATAATCGGTATATATATGTAGTCCTTCAGTAGAAAGCTGTGCGAACAGCTTGTCTTTTAGCTCCCCTTTGCCCACGACAAGTAGCCGGAAGTCTCCACATATCTTGTGTACACGTTCGAATAGCTCCACGCAACGTAAAGGCTCACGTTCGGGACTAAGACGTCCTACCATGAGTAGATATCTAGCATTTTGGTCCAATCCAAGCGCTTTTCTGGCACCGGCTTTTGAAATCGTTTCATAATCACTACGCAGTTTCGTGATATCCAGGCCAACCGGAGCCACATATACGTCCCGAACGCCTTTCTTTACTAACTGATTCTTAACTGCGTTTGTTTTTGCAAATACAACTTTATCACTATAGAAATGCATGATTCTTTTTGCATTTAAATTGCTTAGTTCCCTTACTATCTTGTTATTGCTAAGACTCACCGTCACACCAACATATGGAGCAAACTTTACATCATGTTTCTTTGTCCATCTGTAAACTGTATTCAAAATAAGCTGGACATCAGAAAAACATACCAACAATTCCAGATCTGTATCCAACCAAGAAAAATCCGATATTGCGTTATTGCCGATGGTTTTAACAGGATGACAAATATACTTAACCTTTGGATATATCATCTCATCTATCGCTTTGCCATTTCGTGCAATGCATTTATATATTGTTACATCATCACCCATGTCTGCGAAGGATTTTGCCATCCCTATTTCTTGGGAATTATACATTTCTCTTATTCCAAATGTGCTTACGAATAAAACCAGGATCCCAACCCTCATTTTAAACCACCTTTCTCGAGTTACACCCTTAGACATGATTTTTATTTGGGAATAAGCCAATCCAAGTGGGCTTTTGCTACAATCTCCACCAACTTATCCCTGCATTATCCAACTCATTTACATTAAGTATTCCCTTAACATCAATCAGTACTTTGGGGCAGCTACCAATTTTAAATAAGTGGGTGATACCTTCGACCCCCATTTTTCTGAACTCATTATGGGCAACAGCCACAATAATACAATCCACTCCGGAAATATCTTCTATTTTTGATAGCTTAATACCGTATTCTCTCATTGCTTCTTGCTCAGATACCCATGGATCTACTACAATAGGGGCAATTCCATATTCTTTTAGTTTAGTAACAATATCAAAAACTTTGCTGTTTCTTATATCTGGGCAATTTTCCTTAAAGGTGAGTCCTAATATCAGTACCCCCCCCTCCCGGATTTTGCCGGAGCAAGTCCCGCTTGGACCATTTTCTTTACTGCAGTATCGGCTATATAAGCACCCATATAATCATTTACAATTCTACCGTTCAAGATAATCTGACTATGGTAACCAAGCTTTTCGGCTTCATAAGTAAAATAGTACGGATCTACACCTATGCAGTGTCCACCAACAAGTCCTGGCCTAAAGCATAAGGCATTCCATTTAGTGTTCATTCCATCCACGACTTCATTCGTATCAATATCCATACGATCAAATACCATCGCCAATTCATTCATAAAAGCAATGTTTATATCCCGTTGGCTATTTTCAACAACCTTTATTGCCTCGGCCGTTCGAAGATTTGAGACTGGATACGTTCCTACTTCGATAACAATATCATATATTTGCTGTATTTCTTGCAGTGACTCCTCATCAATGCCAGATACAACTTTTCTGATATTATGAAGTCTATGTACTTGATCACCTGGATTAATGCGTTCTGGGCTATATCCGACTTTAAAATCTCTACCGCATTTAAGCCCAGATTGCTGTTCAAGAATGGGAATACACACATCCTCTGTACAGCCAGGATAAACAGTTGACTCATAGACGACAATCGAACCAGGGATCAAATTCCGACCCACAATTTCTGATGCAGATATGACCGGGGTCAAATCTGGTGTATGATCCGACTTAACTGGTGTTGGCACAGCAATAATATGGAACTTAGCTTTCTTAAGATCAATCTCATCAAATGTAAAATAGATCTTGGTCTTAGCAATTTCTTCATTTCCAACTTCATTCGTTGGATCTATACCTGACTTGTATAAATCAATTTTAGATTTATTCAAGTCAAATCCAATTACGTCAACTCCCTTCTTAGCGAAGGCGTGAGCAATTGGCATCCCAACATAACCAAGACCAATAACTGCCAGTTTTTCATCATGATTTATAATTCTTGTAAAAAGCGACATTCCACTTCCTCCATTTTACTCTCATTATTTTATTGAATTATTTAATGTCAAAATAAGTATGAAACGTTTATAGTTCAGTCCCTCCTAAACAAATCCCTCGTATAAACTTTATCCGCAACATCATCAAGTACTGATTCATATCGATTTACAATTATTACATCTATTCCTCGTTTGAATTTCTCAATATCGTTTACTATAAGGCTTCCAAAGAATGTCGTTCCATCCGGCAATGTTGGCTCATATATGATTACAGTTGCTCCCTTTGCCTTAACACGCTTCATCACGCCCTGTATACTGCTTTGGCGGAAATTGTCGCTGTTTGATTTCATGGTCAAGCGGAACACCCCGATTGTAATCGGGCGTTCTTTCGCAGCATTCCACATACTTGATCCAGTATAATATCCCACTTTCTCAAGTACTTTGTCTGCAATAAAGTCCTTTCTTGTCCGATTGCTCTCAACAATCGCTTGTATCAAGTTTTCAGGCACATCTTGATAATTGGCCAGAAGCTGCTTCGTGTCTTTCGGCAGACAGTATCCGCCGTATCCAAAACTTGGGTTGTTGTAGTAATCACCTATTCGAGGGTCAAGGCTGACACCTCTGATAATATCCGCAGTATTCAGTCCTTTGACCTCTGCGTATGTATCCAGCTCGTTGAAAAATGAGATTCTAAGAGCCAAGTATGTATTTGCGAACAATTTTACAGCTTCAGCTTCGGTAAAGCCCATGTAAAGAACTTCTATATCCTTCTTTACTGCTCCCTCAACCAGCATTCCGGAGAAGATCTCCGCGGCATAACTGGTAGCCTCATCACAGCCAACAATGATTCGGCTCGGATACAGGTTGTCGTAGAGTGCTTTGGATTCCCGCAGGAACTCCGGACTGAATATGATTCGGTCCGTGTTGTATTTCTTTCTTATTGACTTTGTATATCCAACCGGAATAGTACTCTTTATCACCATTACAGCCCTGCTGCTACTCTTCAACACCAGCTCAATCACAGTCTCGACTGCTGAGCAGTCAAAGAAGTTCTTCTGTGGGTCATAGTTGGTCGGGGCGGCGATAATCACAAAGTCTGCGTCCGCATAAGCACTTTCTCCGTCTAGTGTGGCGGTCAAATCAAGATTCTTCTCAGCCAGATATTCCTCAATCTCCTTGTCCTGGATCGGGCTAATTCTCTTGTTGATCTTTTCAACCTTCTCCAGGAGGATATCTACCGCTGTCACCTGATTATTCTGTGCAAGCAACACAGCAAGCGACAGCCCGACATAGCCCGTCCCTGCAACCGCAATCCTGTACTTTTTCCCAGTGCTTTCACTTATCATTTCTATCTTCCATTCTATTAACTACCATAGATATATTGTTTACTATAAACTATTATTGAACGAACCGCTTTGCGGGACCTTCTGGTCTTTAAAGTTTCTACATGTGGGGGCTTGCATGCATTCTCACAGTATGTTGGAATTCAGTTCAGTCACTTTTCTCTTCAAAATCTAACCTATCCAGCCCACTCACATCCCAGTGCAGATAACTCTCCATATTATCCCATGGGGATTGCCCGTTTATGATTTGTTATTTCTCTGATGATTTCCACAAAGCGCTCCATTCAATTGAATTGTCCAAAGCCAAGATTCTTTTTTACTAGCCCCCTGTACTAGCAGGCGGGCGATTTTCTTTTGCCTGGGCTCTGGGTCAATCCGCTTTTAATTAAACAGTCATACTCTATACTTGGCTTGATAATATATCCACTTAAATCCACCTAAAATATATCTCTTCCATAGTCTCTTCGGCTCTTTGATTAATCTATACGCCCACTCTAGACTCGCTTTTTCCATCCATGCCGGAGCTTTATCTAATGTTCCTGCAAAAAAATCAAATCCTGCTCCAACTCCCAGTATTACCGCGCCATGTATCTTCTCCCTATGTTGCTGTATCCAGATCTCCTGCTTTGGAGCACCGATGCCAACCCAAAGAAAATCAGGGGCTGCATTGTTTATCTCATCACAAACCGCATTATCTTCATCATCTGTCAGTGGTCTGAACGGCGGGGAATACATGCCTTTAATTTGAATTCCCTGATAATCATGTTCCAAATTGTCACGAAGTTTTTTTAAGACGATACTGTCTTTCCCACCATAGAAAAAATGCGTCTTTCCACGCTTTACACTTTCTTGAAAAACAAGCGGCATAATATCAGGTGCTGCACATCGTTCACAATTGAAGCCCCTTTTTTTTCCTATTTTTACAATTGGCATACCATCTATTGCAGCAAATGTACAACTTTTATAAATTTCCGCTATATCAGGATTCTCACATGCATATATAACAGCAGGAACACCAATTAAACATACAGATCCGCTTACTGGTTCTGTAGGCATAGAAAAAACCTCTCTGACAAATTCTTCCTTAGTAGTTGCACATATACCAACTGTGTTACATACGGTAAAATCCCTGGTTCTGCGATATATAGTGCTCATAATATTACCTCGTCAAAAATGCTTCGCCTTTGCCGACCCTTTCTCTCCAGTAGTCAAGCAGGTCATGCATCGTCTTTTCAAACGGAATCTGCGGCTCCCAGCCAGTATGTGCCTTGAACTTACGGCAGTCGGGTACTTGGAGATCCGCATCAATTGGGCGCAGGCGCTCGGGGTCAGTAATGATCTCGATCTTATCCTTCATTGTTGAGTAAGAGATAAGCGTGTTCAGCGTGTCGCCGACCTCGCAGGTATAGCTACCGCCGATGTTGTAATACTCTCCCGCAATCGGATTGACTGTGACAAGCATATAATACGCTCTAACTGCGTCTCTGACATCGGCGTATGTACGAAGCGACTTGAGATTTCCGACCATGACCTTCGGCTCAATCATTCCAGCCTCAATCATAGCAATCTGCTTCGCAAATGTGGATTCATGGAACACGTCGCCGCGTCTCGGACCAGTATGGGTAAACATTCTTGTAGTCATAACCTTCATATCGTAAGCTTCAGCATAGTATCTGCCCAAAAGGTCGGTACCTACCTTAGAAATTGCATACGGGCTTGCCGGGTGAAACGGACATTCCTCATGAATACCCGTCTCAGGCTTTTTTCCGGCAGGAATCTTACCGAAAACTTCCGAAGACGCGCAGACGTGAATAACCGGGTGGTAATCCATATCCTCCGCCATTGCAAGGCGGAAGGCTTCAAGAAGACGACAAGTGCCAAGAATATTTGTATTTAAAGTATCAATTGGAACAGTGAAGCTTGTGTAAGGATAGCTCTGTGCTGCTAGATGGAACACGTAATTTGGCTTGATGTTATTCACAACTGTAATGAGGCTCATCTCATCGTTCAAATCGGCATACTTAAAAAACATGCGGTCTTTTCTGTTCACGCGGTCAAGCAAATGCGAAACATTGTCCAAGGGACTTCTCCAACGGCATACTCCGTAAACGTCCCAGTCCGTATTTTTAAGCAGGAAATCTGCAAGGTGAGAACCTACCATACCAGTTATTCCAGTAATCAAAACCCTTTTACTCATACTATTTTCCCTCTGCACTTTCAGTATAATTTTTGTAAAACGTTGTCAGTCCATCTCTTAAGCTAGTTTTAGGGCACCACCCCAAACTGCGTATTTTTGCCGAATTCAAGTGTCCTCTGCTAGATCCACTCGGTTTGGATAAATCATTATATATTTCTCCTGAGTATCCAACAACATCAGCAATAATTGAGGCCAGTTGATTTATGGTTACAGTTTCATATCCACAAATATTAAACATATATGTTGGCAAGTCCTCTAGTTGAAGAATTACTTCAATAGCATCAATAAAGTCGTCCACAAATAAAAACTCTCTTGTGTTTTCCCCATCTCCCCAAATATCAACACGATTATTATTGTTTATTTTGGCATTATGGAATCTACTAATCATCGACGGTATAACACTTGAATAATCAATGTTATAGCCTATTCCATTCCCATACATATTAACAGGAAGTAATGATATGTATTTTGTTTTAAACTCTCTATTGTAATATTCACAAAGTTTCATTCCGGCTAATTTAGCAAGACCATAAGGTTCTGTGCTTTTTTGAACGGCTTCTTTGTCATAATCGTTTTCCGAATACACACATTCCGGATTAGATCCATATACACAACTTGCACCTATATTTATAAGCTTATTGACTCCCGCATCAAATGCAGCAGAAATAGTATTTGTACAAATAAGAATATTGTCTTTAAAGTATTCGACTGGTTTAGTTTTATATTCATCTATGCCGCCGTGCCTTGCCGCCACAAGGATCACAATATCCGGCTTCACTTTTTTTAAATATTCAAGCGTAGCCGCATAATCCCTTAAGTCAATACAATAATCGGCTGACGCTACAAAATTATATCCGCCTTCCTTCAATCTTTTAACCAAGGCGGTTCCTACTAATCCCTGACCCCCAGCAATACACACCCTTCCGTTAAACATCATAATTCTCCTTATACCATTCAACCGTTTTCTTTAATCCCTCTTCAAAGGGCATTGTAGCCTTCCAGCCTAACAACTCATATGCTCTATGACCATCTACTGTTTTTATAAGAGCGCCATCTGGCCAAGAAGAATCAAATATCAGTTGCCCATCAAATCCAACTAACTTGGCGATTATTTCAGCAGTCTCTTTAATTGAATGACCTTTCTTTTCTCCAATATTAACAATACCAACGATCCTGTCAGCTGAAATTGCTCTATAAAGGGCATCCACGGCGTCATCGATATAAAGCCATTCTCTGATAGGCTTTCCCGTGCCGTATACTACAAATTCTTTGCGGTTGCTTTTCTTAGCATCTAAAAGCCGCTTTATCATTCCACCGACTGCATGCGCTCTTTCTTCATCAAAGTGATCCCCCGGACCATACATATTACTCATAACTAAATTGATCGTATCTAACCCATATTCTTTTCCATATGCTTCGCAAGCAACGACAAAAGCTTTCTTTGCTGTGGCAAACGGAAGTACAGATTCATGAATCGGGCCATCCCAAAGCTTATCCTCTACATAAACATCCAAATCACCTGGATATACACAGGAGCCAATAGGATTAATAAGCCGACTGACATTATAAATTCGGCAGGCTTCAAGAATATTTATCTGCATTTCCATGTTATTTGTAAACATTTCAGCCGCGTGCTTTATTCCGAAATGGACTCCTCCGAGGAATGCGGCCAAGTTAATTACAATATCTGGATGATACCTTTTAAATAAATCTAAAGTAGCGCTCTTGTTTTGTAAATCGCATTGTTCATGGCTACAAGGAATAAAGTCTATTTTTTCTCTACCAAGGCGTTCCACCATTGCTTTTCCAACAAATCCTTCGGCCCCAAGTACCAAAATCATTATGCCATCCCCCTTTATTCACTTTTTATATTTTCTCTCGGAGTATAACTTTCAGGTGTATAATGAATTACACGCGTTCCACCATCTTCAAAGCAAAATGGAACATATAATAATTCTTTCATGGCCTCCATTACGCTTTCTCTCTTTCCTTCTTGAACATAGAAGATTAAAAATCCACCTCCGCCAGCACCAAGGAGTTTACCTCCAAGCGCACCGGCCTGAATACCTTTTTGATAAAGTTCATCAATGGAATTTGTAGTAATAGCGTTACCAGTTTTACGTTTCAACTGCCATGTAATATGAAGCAATCGCCCAAAATCATCTAGATCGGAGTGATTATCTTCCAGAATCATTTTTGCTTCATCTACTAGCTTATACATTTCCTGCAGTTTCTTTATTTTGTCTATATAGCCACTAGCATTTATTTTCTGCATGTCGGATGAGATTCTAGTAAACCCAGTAAAGAACATTAACAAATTATTATTGAGTTGCTTCTTTCTTTCAGGATGAATTATAATCGGTGTAACCTCATATGTTCCATTCTTATTAAAACTGATTTTATTCATTCCTCCATATGAGGCGGCTATTTGATCTTGCCATCCCCCAGCTTCATTACATAATACCCGTTCCAAATAAATAGCCTCATTGGCTAATCTTTGTTTATCAGCATATTTTCCTTTTAACGCATGAAAAGCATTTAACATCCCCACAGCAAAAGATGATGATGTACCAAGCCCTGATCTTGCTGGCAAATCAGCTTCATAAGATAATCGAATTTCATGCATATCAAGCATTTTCATCGCATTTCTAATTGCAGGATGCTCTATCAATTCTATATCAGATACTCTTTCCGTTTTTGAATATGATAATTCAGAGGACCAATCAAAAAAGCGTGGCAAGTGGCGTACATTAACATAGCAATATTTGTCAAATGTAGTTGATAAAACAGCACCACCATATTCTTTAAAAAACTTTCCATATCAGTTCCACCACCAAAAAATGACATGCGAAACGGTGTCTTTGTGATAATCATCGTCCTCTTTACTTCCTTCCAAAAATCATAAAATCAATCATCAGAATCAATTGAAGAAAACTAATACTTTTATTTGAAAAAAATATTCTCCAACATAAGGCACAAACAATGATACACCGGCAAATGCAGCTCCTGCACCATATACGTCTCTGTCTCAGGGACTCTTATGCACACGTCCGCCATTTCGCTGAGCTTGCTTTCTTTTTGTCCCGTCAGACCTATGACCTTCATTCCCCTTGCCTTAGCCGTGACTGCGGCGTAGAGCACGTTTTTGCTATTGCCGGAAGTAGAAATCCCGAGAAAAACATCATTGTCATTCCCGTATCCGTTGACCTGTTGCGCAAAACAGAGCAGCGGCTCGCAGTCGTTTTGGTAGGCAGTCGAAAGCGCCGGGTGACCGTCGATGGCGATTGCAGGGAGTGCGCCCTGTAAATTCTCGGCGAGGGTTTTACCGAGCTCGGGATTAACGGCTATAAGCCTGTCCACATACTCTTTCGGGAGCTTGCGCGGGTTCTTAAACCCCTTCATCAGCTCGCCGACGATGTGCTCGGCGTCGGCTGCAGAGCCTCCGTTACCGGCAATAAGGAGCTTCCCGCCGTGCGCATAACAGGCTTCAATAAGCTCATAAGCCTTTGCTATGTCGTTCTTGCATACTGCCAACTGTGGGTATCTCTCAATCAAAAGGTCGAGTTGGGCTTTAGCTTTCTCGGTCATATGTTTCCTCCAAAATCACCTCAACCGCTTTCAGCAAATCTCCATCGGTCGGGATTATTTTTGTTCGGCAACCTGCCGCTTCTCCCGCGCCTCTGTCGTGTTCGCCGTCGCCTATCATCCAGGAACTTTCGAGATCGATGTTGAAGTCTTTTGCCGCTTGAACCAACATTCCCGGTTTTGGCTTGCGGCAACTGCAGTCGAACTTGAGTTCTTTGACCTCTCCCCCAAACCCGCTGTCTGGGTGGTGCGGGCAGAAGTAAATGCCGTCAAGATACGCTCCGTCAGTACCGAGCAGGGTTTCCATCTTGTTGTGTATCTCGTCAAGTTCCGCAAAGGTTATCTCACCGCGTGCAATCACTGGCTGGTTCGTTACGACTATTGCGAGATATCGTGAACGATTTATCTGCTTTATTGCCTCTGAAACTGTAGGCAGAAGCTCGAAGTCGTCAATATTGCGAAGAAATCCTTTATATTTATTGATCGTCCCGTCGCGGTCGAGAAAAATCGCTTTCTGCTTGTTGCGCAGGTTTCTTGCGAACACCTTGCCGCTCTCAAAGTCGCGGCTCACCGTCTCAACCCTCTCCGGTGTGCCCATATCCTTGACATACTCGGAACTGCCGTAGCAGAACATTTTACCAGTCCCTGCAAGGTGCTTTAGCAAGTGTCGGTCTAAATCTATCTTTGATAAGTCAACATCGCTCTCCAAAAGCTTCGGGGAGATGATGTGAAGCCCCGCGTTGACACAGTTCTTGTAAAATTCGGGACGCTCGTCCTCTTTAGCGAGCCATTTCTGAACCGATTTATTCTCATCCGCGATGATAAGTCCGCTGTCATAGGGGTGATCATTTGGGTGGGTGAACAGCGTCGCAAGGGCATTGTACTCCTTATGGAATGCTACAAATCGGTTGAAGTCTATATTAAAAACCGAATCGGCGTTAAGAAGAAGAAAGTCATCTGTCAGCTTGTCACGAAGCTTAAACAGTGCTCCTGCGTTGCCGAGGGGCTTACCCTCAACGAAATAATTTATATGTACGCCGAATTTGGCTCCGTCACCAAAGTAATCAATTATCTTCTCCGCCATATGGCTTACGGTCAGGATTATGTCGGTGAAGCCTTGGTCTCTGAGACACTCGATTTCATGTTCCAAGACCGGTTTGTCACAAATAGGGATAAGAGGCTTCGGAATATCCGGAAAAAGCTCGGAAATTCGTGTACCTTTCCCGCCAGACATTATTACCGCTTTCACTTTTTCTCCTCCGCGGGTGTATAGTTTTCCGGCGAATAATATATGACCCTCGTTCCTCCGTTCTCAAACTCGAACGGAACGTAAAGCAGGTCTTTCATCGTCTCCATAATGCTTGCGCGGCGTTCCGGTTGGACGTAGAAAATCATAAATCCCCCGCCTCCTGCGCCCAAAAGCTTTCCACCCAAAGCGCCAGCAGCTATGCCTTTTGCATAAAGAGCATTAATGCCTTCAGTTGTAACCGCTGCGCCTGTTTGCCGCTTCAATTTCCACGTGTAATCCAAAAGTCTACCAAAATCATCAAGATTAGCGTACTTATCTATTAATATATTTTCAGCTTCATCAACGAGAGTGAGCATTTCCTTCAACTGTGCAGTCTTATCCCCACGTCCTTTAGCATTCGCCTCTTGAACTTCAGACGAAAAGCGCGTAAAACCCGTAAAAAACATCACGAGGTTATCGTTAAGTCGACGCTTACGTTCAGGTGATATTATTACTGGCCTCACTTCATAGCCATTGGCATTGAAACTGATACGATTCAGTCCTCCAAACGAGGAGGCTATCTGATCCTGCCAGCCCCCCGCTTCGTTACAAAGCGTGCGTTCGAGGTAAATTGCTTCATCAGCGAGTCTACCCTTATCCGCATATTTTCCTTTTAACGCATGGAAAGCATTGAGCATTCCGACCACAAAAGAAGATGACGTTCCAAGACCAGAACGCGCAGGCAAATCTGACTCATATGTTAGACGAATTTCATGCATATCAAGCATTTTCATAGCATTACGAATCGCAGGATGTTTAATTTGTTCGACGTCAGTCACGCGCTCGGTCTGGGAATAACAAAGCTCGGTCGAATAGTCAAAGAAACGTGGAAGATGACGCACATTTACATAGCAGTACTTATCAAATGTCGTTGATAATACTGCACCACCGTGTTTTTCAAAAAAATCCTTCATATCCGTTCCGCCGCCAAAAAAAGACATGCGAAAGGGAGTCTTTGTAATTATCATCTCTTACCAATACCTTTCGACTACTAAAAGAATAGTAATTCTTCCTAAATGTAAAATAGCGGAGATTAGTAACACTCCGAGCCTGCCTTTCGCCACATCGTTTGTTAAATACAACTTTATGGGTGACCTTCCTCATCCAGCCTCAGATATCTATTCCGTCCGACAGCTCTAAACTGCCGGTGTGACATTGCCTAACATGGGCATTTCTTTCCAATATCTGTCTCTTTGTAACCTCTTTGTTTTTGTGCCTAATATTACTCCAGCACCCATCACCGCAACTGTTAATGGCTTTTCTATTTTTTCATCTTTCAAGGTCACGCACTCCCTCAGTAGTAAAATTCTTTCTAAACATAAAATGACGGTGGGAAGCAAATCTTAAGGTTACAAATAAAATGATTCCGTAAACCTGCATAGTAAAAAAATATAGGAGACAAGCAACGCCTCGATCATTTCTTTCTCCGCATCGCTAATTTAAAACTTAATTATGAGGCCGCTTTTTCTCAACTAGGTCAAACAGAATCAGCCCGGTGACTCATGGATGGGGTGTATTATCGGCAATTTAGGCACTTTATATAAAAATAGTAGGCAAGCCGGGAACAATTTATGTGCAACATGCTGTGCTAAAATTAGTGCTTATTATTACTGAGTCCCCATGTATCGTTACTACAACACGCTTTCCCATAAGTTTCGGCAGCCAGGACATTGCCGCAGGACCTTCCGTATGGATGTGTACCACATCATAATTTCCAAATGCTGCTCTAATCGCCGCCGATATTGATGAACTCATTGCTGCAAAGCCTTTATGATTAATGGTGAAAACAGATTTCAGCTTCACGCCTTTATACTCTTTCAGTTTTTGTCCATCAAACTCTTCACCGCTCACGTGATGGCCGCGACGGTTGTAGCATGTTACCTGGTGCCCATGTTGAACCATCCTGGTACTCAGTTCCTCTACAACGACTTCGACGCCACCCTCACCACAGGCAGGTACCCTTTTGTGGCCAAAAGCAGCCGCGGCTAGCGGTTTCTGTACATTTTCATCTTTCAAGGCCCTGCACTCCCTCAGTAACAAAATTCTTTCTAAACATAAAATAGCGGAGACTAGCAAAACTCCAAGCTTGCTTTCCTCCGCATCGCTTATACCAAGCTATTTCATTGGAAACCTTTCTTTATACTCCCAATAAGCAACTAATCATTACAACTGTCCTATACTGTCGATATCATTGGTTACTGCCATCTTTCTCTTAAACCAGTCGAAATCACAAAAATAGTGATTAATAACATGAAAAACTCAGCATAAGCTCTTATCCCAATTATCACTCTTTTACCACGTATTTATTTCAATTACATATTTTCTAAAATGCAGAGGATACAGCGCATAACTGTCGGACCTCTACAAGACTATAAACGACATCATATTTTCCAAAAAAACCCTTTTATCACAGCCAATATGGAAGAACTTCCAGCGTTCTAACTCTTCCCCACAACCTCCAGCCCCACCTGCAGTTCCACCATCCTCCCGAACAGCTCCACCTCCAGATAAGCTTTCCGTTTATGCCTGTCAATCCGTTTAATATATTTCTCCATTCCCGCCAGCGGTCCTTCCATAATCCGCAGATCCCCGGCATCGATAATTCCCTCGGACATCTCTACCTTCTGTCCTTCTCCGCCGATCTTCAGAAGCCATTTTTGCTCATCAGAAGTAAGCGGCACAATCTCCTGGCCGGTTCCGAGAAGCTTCGTAAGTCCGATGACTTTCCTCAGCCCCTCGCAGAGACCTTCTATTTTTTCTGTAATCATAAAAACATACCCAGGAAACAGAACCTTTTCCTGAGTATGCCATTTGCCTTCATATTTCTTTTTTTCTTCATAATAGGGAATAAAACAGCGCTCAAGTATTTCCTCGCTGATGATATTCCTGCACTGGCAGCAGACGGATTCCTCTGTGCCGGTACGCACCTGCATAACATACCACATGGAGGATTCCTCCTTTTCCTGATTTTTTCCGGTCAGCTATAGCTGCCAGGTATAACCGCATTAGATGGAAATATCAGAGGTATTTTCAAATTCTACGGAATTCCATCTCTTTTACCAGTTTTTCAGCGCCCAAGCGCCTGCATTTGGGTATGCTTCGCCATTCTGCCATGTTTCAGGCAGACTTAAGTTCAAATATGACCATCTATATTCTCAAACGCGGCAAAGCGACGATTTAAGCATATAGAATCCTGACAATTCTCCCCGCTGCAGCCATCCAGCTTCTGCAGGACAGGTTTTGCACCACTTTCTTGCTGTTTGTTATTTTATAACTTGGAATACCCTCCCCCGCGCACCGTCTCGTTCCATAGGAGACAGCATTCATTCCTGCGCAGGGCGTCTTCGCCGTCTCTTTCTGCTCCGGCTTTTTCCGAAGCAGCCAGACGCGACAGGCGGTATTCGACCCAACAGGGACAGTCTCTGGCGGTCCCCGTTTTTCAGCTCTCGCCTTTTATAAATCAAAGCAGTCCTTATCCGCTCCAATTCCATTATTAAAATAATTGTCCAAAATATGCCGACTGCAGATCCAAATGTTCAAATCTCTCCACTCCTGCAATCTGACACATTTTCACGACTTATTTTTCACCCGGACTCCCTCTCCTGAAACTGCCTCCGGCACTTCACTGCCAGGTTTCTGGCCGTATTCAGATACCGATTCACCCGATGTCCCATCCTGCAGATACATTCCTTCGACTTTCCGCTTTCCTCTATCAGAGGCTGACCGCACTTCGCGCAGACCGTACCGGTCCCGCCGGCATAAGTTTCCATCACAATAATTCCGGATTTCCATGCCTTATAGCGAAGATAACTGCGGACGCGGGTGCTTAAATCCAGTGGACTCCACTTGCCGGCGCCTTTCATTACATTCCGGGTGTAGTCACTTTTATATTTCGGAAGAACGATGATATCTGTATGATGCTCCTCACAAAAACGAATAATCTCACGGCTCACCTGGTGCGCATAATGCTCCCGGAGATGCTTTAAATGCACCCAATATTTCCGGTTTGCCAGTCCTTCCGGGGAATCTCCCAGAGAATCTGCAGAAGAGCTGATCTTGTCCAGCACTTTTCTGCAGTGATGGCTGTATTCCAAGCCGCCATTGAAAAATTTCACGGCTGTTTCCTTCCCGTTTGCGTCACAGATACTTGCCACCGCAAAGGCGTCGCCGTTGGTAAACTGTATCCCGCAGATATTTCCGCCGTCTTCCAGACGTTTTTTCACAGGAGAAATATTCTCCACAGGCTCGCGAACCGGTACATGAAGCATAAGGAAGGAGCCTTCCGGCACCACAGACGGCGACAGCATTCTGGCATTTTGAGGAAAGTCTCTGCCGGAAAGCCTGCAGCCCAACCAGTTCCATTTCTCTCCATCCCATACCTTCAAAGTAATATGCTCCGAAGAGAAATCTCGGTACATGCGGCTGTAATAGACCACTGCGGAATGAATTTCCTCTGCAGGAATTCCCGCTCTGGATACTCTGGAGAAAATCCATTTTTCTCCAGACGGATAAGCATCAAAACCGTCCGCCTTCCGGTCTGTATCCGCATCCTCCGCCTCGTTCCGGTCAGCATCGTCCACTGCCCTTTTCCTCGACAGAAAACTCTTCGCCGCGGCAATTCCACCATTGATGGCAGCCCTGCGAAAGTAGGGAGGTACATCCTCCCAAGGAAGCGGCGTCTGCGGACTTCGTTTTTCTTTTCCGGGAAGACTCAGAAATTCCAGAGAGCGAAGAATCTCCTGGCTGTTCAATCCCCATAGTTCTTCATGGGCCAGCAGAAGGTCATAATAGAATTTTACAATTCCATCATAAAGCTCCTGTGTCCGAATCAGCCATTCCGGATGACTGCAGCGCAGCCGGAACCGATATGTGGTGATGCTGTAGCCCTGATTGCTGCTCATGGTTTCATCCCTTCATCTTTCAAAACTCCGAACTTTTTTATTTTTTACTTATCACCTTATGATTTTTTCTTCCGCATCCTGTGCGGAAGGAAGAAAAGCCTGCTGAAAAATGAATGATGCCTTAGAATATAACAGCTGGAATTCAGGCGTTTCCTGATAAGAGACGGATAATTCAACATGAAAATCCTGCAGATTTTGTCCCTTGCAGAATATGCGCGTAATTGTTGTTAATCTGTCCCTTATTCAAAAACTATGTCGCTAATCTACCTATTTAGCGACACCCGTTTTTTGATGTTTTTACGTCCTTTTTCAGGACATTAGTTATGATAGCACCCTGTACATGTCTTGTCAAGCCGTCATTTCTGGTATTTTCTGTCCGGATTTCCATCATTTTATGTAAAAATCATTCCAAAATTCTGCAAAAATCGGGCTTTCAGGAGCTATAAGTGGTCAAAAAAGTGGTCAGATTTCATGTCCCGGAAGCCGCACAAACACTGGGGTTTTACCGGGTTTGATTGTATACGATGTAATTTCAGAAGTGGTCAAAATAAGTGGTCAGATAGAGTTTCTGATGTGAAAACAGACGGTAAATTCAGGGATTTTCTCAGAAAATGTCGCTAAATAGGTAGATTAGCGACAAAAAATAAGAGGGAAATCCATTTTTGACGGATTTCCCTCCATTTTTTGCACCTCTGATTTTTTTGTAATTCTGATTTCATTCTGCCTCACGGCAGCTCAGCCTCAGCGTACTCCCACCGGATTTCCAGCGGAAAGGCCGACCACACAGCGCAGCTGTACCCTTCTTCAAAATCCAGCAGAGAATGCCATCCCTCCGACGGAACATTCCACTCTGCCCCGCTGCTGTCCCCCATAGGAATCGTCCGCAGATCCCGGGAAAGTCCCTCCCCGGTCCATTTGATATAAGCCTCCCGGAGCACCCACTGAGTGTAAAAAGCCTTCATGGGGTCGTCCGCCTCCAGAATCTCCGGAATCATCTCCTGAGGCACCGTCCTCTGGAGAATCCTCCGATAATTCACCTCTCTGTGCACCTGAATATCCAGCCCCACTTCCCTTCCGGCAAAAATACAGGCCACATACTCTCCGGAATGAGTAATATTGTAATGAATAGACGGACGCAGGGTGAAAAAGGGCTTTCCGTGTTCCCCTTTGGCTCTCGGCTCGTAAGCCAGCGTCAGCCCGTATTCCTCCTTCAGTCCTTTCTCCAGAAGCTTCTCTCCGATCATGTGCTCCATGTTCTTTTTCCGGTACTGTTCCGGAATCTTCGTGTAATAAATCACCGCATTCATATCCCTGCCTCCTCTAAAAAACGGGACGGCTCCCTTATTTTTTCATATTGCCGCTTCACGTAACAGAGCTCCAGCCGCCTCTTGGCCCTGGTCATGCCCACATAAAACAGTCTGCGCTCCTCCTCCAGCGCCTCCGGAAGCACCGCCTTTTTATAGGGAATGCTTCCCTCATTCACATTGAGGATATACACCTGTTCGTACTCCAGACCCTTGGAACCGTGCAGGGTGGTGACGGCCACGCCTTCCTGAACCCGCTCCTGCTTTCTGGCCTGCTGCGCCAGCTTCTCCCCGTAGTCATCCATGTAGGCTTCCCATTCCTTCAGGTCCCTCATTCCTCTGGCGCTCTCCATGATCCGGTCCAGGACCTCCGTGAGCTCTTCCGGTTTTATTTTACGATACTGAGCGTATTCCTGCAAGTATTCTTCGTATCCCATGGCATTTCGGATGAAGTTGATTCCGCCGTAGGGGGCAAGGGTCTTCAGTATTTTCAGGTGAGTCTCCAAGGTGGCAATGCGGTCCTGCATCCAGTCTTTATCCCGGTAGTACTCCTTCAGCCGCTGAAAGGAAACCTGCGCCTCCCCGGCGAGGGCTTCCCTGGAAATATACCGTTTCGGCCGATTCATCACCTGGAGAAAGGTCTTTCTGCTCCGGTCCCCGGCGGCCATATGGAGATAAGCCAGAATGTTGGAGCAGATCCAGTGCCGGAAGAGATTGGGCAGCTGCTCTCTCATGGTGAAGGGCACCTGAAATTCCATGAGGGCTCCCACCAGTCCCTCGGCCTCCTGATTGGTCCGCAGGAGAATGGCCGTGTCCTCCAGCTGTTCTCCCTGCTCCAGACGTTCCTTCAGCCGGCGCACCACCTCCGTATATTCTTCTCTGGGACCGGCAAATTCCCGGCCGATCACCGGCGGGCCCGGGGGATTGGGAGTGGAGAGCTCTTTGGAAAAACGGTTTTTGTTATGGCCGATCACCTGCAGGGCGCCGGAGAGAATCTGGGGACTGCAGCGGTAATTCACATTGAGAAGCACCTGCTGCGCATTGGGGTAGTCCCGGGTAAAGTTCAGCATGATCTCCGGCTTCGCTCCCCTGAAATGATAGATGGACTGATCGTCGTCCCCCACGATAAACAGATTCTCCTCCCTGCCGGCCAGCATCCGGACAATGTCGTACTGGAGACGGTTGATATCCTGAAATTCATCCACCAGAATATAGCGGAATCTTCTCTGCCAGGCCTCCAGAATATCCTTTCTCTGGTCAAAAAGCTCATAGCAGTAAAGCATCATATCGTCAAAATCCAGCTTTCTCCTGCCCTGGCAGGCCCGTATGTAGCCCTGATAAATCTGCCGGAACACCTCGTCAGGACAGCAGGAGGAATAGTAATGCTCCAGAGAAATGCGGTTGCCCTTGACCACGCTGATCTCTCTGGCCACCTCTTCGTGGAAATCCCCTTCCTCCGCCAGCTCTCCGCCGTAAGTGAGGGTCAGCTCCTTCAGAAGCTCCGTTTTTTCCTCCTGGGAAAGAATATTGCCCGAGTCAAAGCCGTAGGCCTGTTTCAGGATTCCGTAAAAAATGCCGTGAAAGGTGCCGAAGGTCACCGGTGAGGAGGGCTCTCCCGTAAACTTTAAAAAGCGCTCCTTCATTTCTCTGGCGGCCGCCCTGGAAAAGGTCACCACAAGAATGGAGGAAGCCGGTATCTTCCCCTCCCGGATCATATATGCAGTTCGTTCTACAATAACGGAAGTTTTCCCCGAACCGGGGCCCGCCAGGACCATCATGGGTCCTGACAGGTGGGCGATCGCCCGAAGCTGAGACGGGTTTCGTTTTACAGCGGTGTTGTTCATCTTTTTTACAGTCCTGCTTCCAGCTTTTCCACAGCGGCGCTTACGCGCGCCAGAGTTTCCTCTTTTCCGATGATCTCCATGATTTCCGTGGCTCCGGCGGGCGTCATCTGCTTGCCGGATACGGCGGTGCGCAGAGGCCACATCACATAGCCGTTTTTGTAGCCTTTTTCCTTCACGAAGGCGCTGAGGGTCTCATAAAGGGGATCGTTGGAATAGTCCTCCTGGGCTTCCAGAACAGGAAGAACCTCCTTCAGCACGGCCAGAGAGCTCTCCTCGGTGGTTTTCATCTTTTTGTGCCTGTACATGGAAATCTCATAGTCCGGCACGGTCTCAAAAAAGTCGATGAGCGCCGGGATATCCGGGAATACTTCGATCCTGGTCTGCACCATGGCGGCAATCTTTCTGAAATCATAATCCTTCTTCAGGACCTGCTTCATATAGGGAAGGGCTCTCTCATAGAACTCCGCCGGATCCATCTTTTTCAGATATTCTCCGTTCATCCAGCGAAGCTTCACAATGTCGAACACGGCCGGCGATTTGCTCATATGGTGATAATCGAAGGCCTCCGTCAGCTCCTGGAGGGTGTAGAGCTCACGGTTCTCTGTGGGGCACCATCCCAGAAGCGCCACAAAATTTACCACGGCCTCCGTCACGAAGCCCTGCTCGATGAGGTCCTCGTAGGAGGAATGGCCGGAGCGCTTGGACAGCTTCTGATGCTCCTCATTGGTGATGAGCGGGCAGTGCACGTACACCGGGATTTCCCAGCCGAAGGCTTCGTAAATCCTGTTATACTTCGGCGCGGAGGAAAGATATTCGTTTCCTCTCACCACATGGGTGATTCCCATGAGATGGTCGTCCACCACGTTGGCAAAATTATAGGTAGGATAGCCGTCGGATTTGATCAGGATCAGATCCTCCAGCTCCTCGTTGTTCACGGTGATATCTCCGTAAATCACGTCGTGAAAGGTGGTGGTTCCCTCTGTGGGCATGTTGAAGCGGATCACGTAAGGATCCCCTGCCGCCAGACGGCGTTCCACTTCCTCCTTCGGCAGATGGAGGCAGCGTTTATCGTAGATGGAGATCTCTTTGCCCGCCACCACCCGCTTCATGGTGGAAAGCTCCTCCTGGGTGCAGAAGCAGTAGTAGGCGTCTCCCTGGGCGATGAGCTTCTTCGCGTATTCCATGTAGATGCCCTGTTTCTGACGCTCGCTCTGTACGTAGGGACCTACGCCGCCGTCTCTGTCCGGGCCCTCGTCATGGATGAGGCCGGTCTTTTCCAGCGTGCGGTAAATAATATCCACTGCGCCCTCCACGTACCGTTCCTGGTCGGTATCCTCGATGCGCAGGATGAAATCCCCGCCCTCGTGCTTGGCGATGAGATAGGCGTACAGCGCGGTTCTCAAATTTCCCACATGCATCCTTCCGGTGGGGCTGGGGGCAAATCTTGTTCTGATTTTTGATGTCGGCATATTCGTTTTCTCCTGTATTCTTAGATTTCGCATTACTGTTCATGGAAATTTACACCGGAGTTATTGTATCACTACTTCCTTCATAATGTCCATAGGTTTTCCATGAATCACCAGATCCGCCCGGGAATCTGTGTAATGCTCCCTGGAATTGATGAGAACCAGCTGGCTTCCCTCGAAATCCTTGAGGAAAGCCTCGGTCAGGGGAGTTTTCAGCGTGCTTCCCATCACCAGAAGGGTATCCGCTCTCTGCACTTCCTCCGCCGCTCTGGTGATGAGGCCGTTATCCACCATCTCTCCCACCATGGATACCGCGGGACGGACGATGGAGCTGCAGTACTCGCATTTGGGGATGCCTCTGGAGTTCTTGATATACTCGATGGGATAGACCCTTTTGCATCTCTGGCAGTAGTTGCGGAAAACGCTTCCATGGAGCTCATAGACCTTCCGGCAGCCGGCGCGCTTCGCCAGAGAATAGATATCCCGGGTGATGGTGCATTTCAGCTTTCCGCTGTCCTCCAGCTGCTTCAGCCGGATCATGCCCTCGCCGATCTCTCCCAGAACGCTGATCATGTCATTCCTGTAAAATTCAAAGAACTGCCCCGGTCTGGTGTTGAAAAAAGCCGCGTTGAACAGCTCGTCCGGGGAATATCCGTACTTCGCTTCGATATCGTAGGAATCGCTTTCGTCCCGGTAATTGGTGCACCCGCACTCGTAGCTGACCCACACCCCCATCAGGCACACCAGATAACTGCTGTTATTGATGATCTTATTCAGACGATTGATTTTATCCATGTTCTTTTCCATACTGCGCCGCCTCCGGTCTTCTGAATTTCTTCCTTTGCGTGCAGTCGCCAGGATCTCTCCGCAGGACCCTGGCGACTGCATACAAATTTTTCCTCACTCATTATACGCCTGAAAAATCTCCTTTTCAAGGCTGAATTTTCTGTAAAATTCAACGTTTTTCTACTTTTTTCGACTTTTTCACTTTCTCAGCCTGCCCAGCCTCCCGGCCTCATCCAGAAGCTCTTTCAGCCTCCGGTTTCCTTGGCCGAAGGTGACTCCCGCGTCGATCACCTGAGAGCAGCTTTGCACCCAGCTCAGCGCCTCCCGGTAAGCTCTGTCGCTGATCTCCTCGAAGGGCCGTTCCGTCACCACCGCTCCGGCGAGAAGACGTGCAAGCTGATAGTCCATATCGTTCTCAAAAAGAATCCCTGCCGCAAAGGGGATTCCCTCCTTCTGCAGCTTCCGGTACACGGGAATTCCCGTTCCGCAGGAGGAGATCACGAACACCTTCGGGTCGCCCTCCGGCCTGGGCAGCTCCAGACTTCCGAAGCAGGGGTCAAAATAACCGTTGTCGATTCCGTACAGCTCCCGGATGGTCTCCTCCCTGAAGATTTCCTCCGGTTTTCCGCAGCGGAAAATCCGCTCTCCCTTCACACAGACGATCATGTCGGATATTTTCTCCGCCAGATCGATCTCGTGGAGGGACATGATCACCGTGATTCCCTTCTTTTTTGCCATGTTCCGGAGTATGGACAGGAGTTCCAGCTTATGGCGGATATCCAGAAAGGAGGTGGGCTCGTCCAGGATAATGACCTCCGGCTCCTGGCAGATGGCTCTGGCCAGAAGGACTCTCTGGCGCTGTCCGTCGCTGATGGCATTGAAGTCCCTGTTTCCGATCTCCTGGGCGTGTACGGCCCTCATGGCGGCTTCCACCTTCTCCTCGTCCTCCAGGGTGAGCAGCCCGAGACGGCCGGTGTAGGGATAACGGCCAGTGGCAACTACATCATGACAGGTCATCAGCTCCGGCTGCATCCGCTCGGTGAGCACCACGGCCATCCGGGTAGCCATGTCCCTGGCGGAGATTCTCTGAATGTCTTTTTTCTCCAGGAACACTGTCCCACCCACCATCTTAAGCTGGCGGGTGATACTCTTCAGAATTGTGGATTTTCCCGCGCCGTTGGGGCCGATGAGGGACACGATCTGCCCCTTCCTGATGCCGATGCAGATATCCCGGATCAGAGGCTTTCCGTTGTAGCCTACTGTCATGTTTTCCATCTGAACATAGTAGTCCGCCATACTGTTATCTTCCTTTCTGCCGCTTCAGCATCATCCAGATCACAACGGGCGCGCCGAATACGGAGGTCACTGTGCTGATGTTTAATTCCAGAGGGGCAAAGGCGGTCCTGGCGATCAGGTCGCACATCATGCAGAACACTGCTCCCCCCAGGAAGGTTCCCGGAATCACTACCAGAGGTCTGGAGGTGTTCAGTCCCTGCTTCACCAGATGGGGAACCGCGATTCCCACGAAGGAGATGGGGCCGGCAAAGGCGGTAACGCAGGCGGAGAGCACGCTGGACAAAAGGATGAGCGTCACCCGGAACACCTTCACGTTCACACCCATGCTCCGGGCGTAGGCTTCGCCCAGCTGATAGGCCCCGATGGGCTTTGCCAGGAAAAAGGTGCACACGCAGGTGATTCCCACAATGATCGCCGCGGTCTGCACATTTCCCCAGCTCATGCCGGAAAAGCTTCCCTGGGACCAGTCGTGGAGGTTTACAATATCGGAATCCTCCGCGAAGGTGATGACAAAATCCGTGGCGGCGGAACAGATATAGCCGATCATGATGCCCGCCACCAGAAGAATGGCCATATGGTTCACTCTTCTGGAAATAATGAGAATAAAGCCCATGCAGAGCAGAGAGCCCGCAAAGGCCGCCACTACCAGAGTGTAGGAAGAAACCGCGCTGAAATGTCCGATAAAATAAATCATCACCAGGGCGACCACAAACTTGGCCCCGGAGGAAATTCCCAGCATAAAGGGACCCGCGATGGGGTTCCGGAAAAAAGTCTGAAGGAGGAAACCCGAGAGGGACAGGGCTCCTCCCAGAATGGCCGCCATCAGAAGTCTGGGCATACGGATCTTCCAGATAATATTGTACTCCGTGTCCTCTCCTCCCCTTCTCAGAAGGATCTCCAGGATCCGGGAGACGGAGATGCTGGTGGTTCCCGTATTGATATTCAGCACGGTGATAAAAAGAAGGGCGGCAAACAGAACCAGAAAAACCGCCGTGTATCGGGAACGCCTCCTGAAGTTCTCCATGTGAAAGCTGTTTGCCTCGTTCACATCAGCGGTTTTTCGGTTCATGTCTGTCTCCCCTTTTCTGCAGGCTTCTGTGATTCATGCGTCAGCCGGGCTGACGCCGATTTATCGTTATGGTATCTTCACAGGCTGAAATGCCGGCCTTCAGCTGATTTTTGATAAAAATGTCATGCTGCTTTCATCCTGAGTGGTGAGCATCAGATGGATATCCGTGATCATATTGCCTACGATATCCGTCGCCTGATAGAGATATTTGCTGGCGCACCACACATTTCCCTCTTCTACCGCCTTGAAATCCCGGAACAGTTCGCTCTTATTGAAGAGATCCTCCAGGCTTTCGATGGGATCGTCGATGGTGGCGTTGTAGATAAGGTAGTCCGCATCCACCGCCGTGGCGTAAAATTCCTCCATGGTCATGGGAATGGCGGAACGCTGAGAATCCGGATCATCCAGATCGGGAAAGGCATAGCGGCCGCCGGCAATCTCGATCATTCTGGGAACATAGTCGCCGGCCTTGCGCACCACCACGGAACCGTCGCTGCTCACATAAAAGAAAGCCACCGTTTTCTCCGTATTCTCAAAATCCTTCAGTTCCGTAATCACCTTCGCCTGATCCTCAAAAAAGGCTTCCGCTTCCTCCGCTTTTCCTGTCAGAGCCCCGTAAAGCTTCACCCATTCCGTCCGCCCCAGGGGATGATTCTCGTAGCTGGAACGGTCGATAAATACAGGAACGCCCATCATTTCGATCATTTCCTGCACCTTGGGGTTGTGAAGGATCATGGTGGATTCGATGGCCAGATCGCACTCCTCATTGAGCAGAAGCTCATAATCCGGTTCATTGTATTTGCCGGCAAAAAGAATGTCTCCAGCCTCCATGGCTTTCACCGCGTTTTCCACATACCATCCGGACGCAGCCGTTCCCGACAGCCGGATATTTCCCAGGGAATCCACCGCATCGAAGAGGGCCATGGCCGAGGTAGCCGCAAGGTAAATTTTGTCCAGAGGCTGATAGAGAACCCTGATTCCTTCAGCCAGTCCCTCCGGCGCCTCCATTCCCTCGGGAACCACCAGATACTGAGCGCTGTCATGCACATCGATGAGCATGTATCCGCCGCTGTAGTGATAAATGTCAAAGCCCTCGGCAAACTGCAGCTCCACAGCGGATTCAAAGGTCAGTCCCGGGATTTCCGGAGCTTCCCCGGCAGTTCCTTCCGCCGCGGCGGGCACGGTCAGAAGGAAGGTCAGAAGAAGTACGGAAAAGAATACCGCGCATCCGGAGAGCCCGGACCTTATCTTAATCTGCCTCATCCGCCGCTCCTCCTTCCAGTGTTTCGGCCATCGCGTCATAAAGATCCCGGGCGGCTTCCTCGCATCCGAAGATCGCGCCGTAAACCTTGTACCATTCGTACTGTCCCAGTTCTTCCTTCTCATCGGCGGAGCGGTCGATGATCATGGGGATGTTCAGGAGCAAAAGCTGTTCTCCCAGATCCTTCATCTCCTGAGCCGGTCCCTGATTCGTTCCTTCCTCCGGAAGGATGTCACCGGGGATAATAGCCAGATCGCTTCCGCAGAGCACCAGATCCTTAAACTGAGGATCCGTGTAGGCTCCGGCAAAACGGATCTCCGCCTTTTCCATAGCCTGCAGAACGGCCTCCACCGGGCAGTTTTCTGCGTCAAAGCCCACAGCGGCAACGCTTTCGAGGGCATTCAGACGCTCCAGGATCTTCAAGGCATTGGCGGACGCCGCGTAGGCGTTCTCCACGGGCTGCTGAATGATCAGCATTTCTTTTTCAATACCGGCGGGCAGCTCTCCGTCCTTCGGTACGATGAGATATCGAATCCAGGGGTCTCCGTAGAGAACAGACTGTTCTTCGTCCGGAGCTTCGCCGGATTCTTCTTCTCCTGCCAGATTCTCCACTGCCGCAGGATCTTCCGCATCTCCGGCAATCAGAACTGCTTCCTGGATCACTTCCCCTTCTTCATTTACATCGGTTCTTCCGGTATCCTTCGCAGCGTTGATCTCCAGCAGAATGAAACCGTCTTCATAATAATGCATCTGATAGTACTCAGCATAATCTGTTTCCAGAGTACCGAGGTAAGTCAGTCTCGGAATCTCCGGCGCATTTTCCAGCTTCTTCAGGGTACCCGCCGCTGCGGTGATTTTTTCCTCTGATTTGTCGTCCTGGTCTGATTTTTTGGCCGCTTCAAGTCCCACATAAATGCTGTACTCCACCTCGTGGCCCTGAGACATGGCTGTAGTCATAGCCAGGATCCGGTTGTTGGCATTGAGCTTTACGGGAATCTCAAATATGCTGTTTCCGCCCGAAACGCTGCCGTAATAGGTGCCTCCGCTGGCTTTTACATACTGATAGCTGGGGCTGTCAAACACAACGGTGGCATAGGTGCTGCCGCCCCGCACAGTGATCTTCGTGCAGGAAATGCTTACCCGTCCCGTTCCTCCCGACCAGGAAAAGCTGTCCGGAGTGTAAGTGCCGTCCGCCAAAGTTGTGGAAGTGTTCAACGCGGAGGTGCTACCGTTCGTTTTATCCTTGTCTTTATCTTTGTCTTTGTCCTTGTCTTTATCTTTGTCTTTATCCTTGTCCTTATCTTTGTCCTTATCTTTGTCCCCGTCGCCGCTTCCGGGCTGATCGCCGCCGGTTATTCCTGAGGACCGGAAGGTAAGCTCACGGTCATACCAGGGCTGGGGATTTCCCTCCTGCGCGTTTCTCCGGGAACGCGCGGCTATGGCCAGGGGAACGTCCAGCGCGGATACGGGAACCACAAAGACAGACCTGTCCTGAGTCTTTCCGTCGCTGCCGGTATAATTGGGTACGATTTCCTTCACAGGGATCCATTTCGAGGAATCCGCTTTCACGGCCTGCTCGCTGGTCCCCAGATACAGATAATCATAGCCTGTACTGCTGAGCATAATTTCCGCGGTCATTTTTCCGTTCTTCACGGTGAGGGTGCACCCAATTACCTTGAACATTTCCGCACTGGAGGTTACTTCCACATCCTTATAGGTGCCGTCCTTTATCTTATCTCCTGACGGAGTAACGGTGGGAACCGGCGTTGCTGTAGGAGCAGGAGTTTCCGTGGGTACCGGAGTTTCTGTTGGAGCAGGAGTTTCTGTTGGTACCGGAGTTTCCGTGGGCTCAGGAGTTTCTGTGGGCTCAGGAGTTTCTGTGGGTACCGGACTGGGTGTGGCAGACGGTTCTGGCACGGCGCTCTCACTTAAATCCGCACGGACAATATATTCCACCTCGTGGGCCTTTCCCATGGCCATGGTCATACCGATGATTCGATTCTCCTGATTCAGAGCAATGGGAATCTGGAACACTGCTTTTCCGTCCGATACTGCCGGCTGGTCAAAAAACTCTCCATTTGCCTTGACATACCGATAGTTGTCACTGCTGAAAGCAATTACAGCGTATGCTTTTCCATCCTTTACAAGGATCTGATCGCAGGAGATCGTTACTTTTCCGGTACCGCCCTGGAAGGTAAATGCCTCGGGAGCATATGTTCCATCGGCAAGGGCTGTGGAATTATCCACCGGCTCTGTAACTCCTTCGCCGGGTACAGGCGTAGGCGTTGCTTCCGGCGTCTGTGAGGGTTCCGGTGAAGGTGAAACTTCCGGCGTTCCCGTCGGTGTCGGTGAAGGCGTTGCGGAAGGTTCTCCCTCCTTCTCAAGCTTCTCGGAAAGGAAAGTAATACTGCGGCTGTACCAGGCGTCCTTGCTCCTGGAATGCGCTGCGACAGCAATGGGAACATTCAGCAAATCCACAGGGATTTCGAAGGTATAACGATCCTGCGTTTTGCCATCGCTTCCTTCATAATTCTCCAGAATTTCCTTCACGGGAATCCACTGGCTCTCCTCTGCCTTCTCCGCATCCTCCGCAGTTCCGGGGAACAGATAATCATATCCCGTTCCGCTCATGGTGATCACTGCGGTCATTTTGCCCTCCGCGGATACCAGTATACAGTCGATCACCTTAAACATAGCTTCGCCGGTAACGGCGCCTTCCTCCGGAAGATGATAGGTTCCATCGGGAGCGATCGTGGGTTCCGGCGTCTGGGTAGGCTCCGGCGTCGCCGACGGCGACGGAAGCATCTCGGGGATTCCTATAAGTAAATCCTGTTTTACATACCATTCTCCATCAGTTTTTCTCACCACTATGGGGATATACTGTCCCCGCATTGTTCCGGGTATTTCAAAGGAGAAGGTAAAGCCTCCCAGCTCGTTGGCTGTTCCTTCAATTACAGGCGACTTGGTCTCATCCTCCCTGCTTCCCAGGTAAATTCCGTTATAGCTCTTGCTGGAAGTGGCAAATGTAACAGCGATGACGTTCTCTTTTTCCTCCGCGGTAAAGCTGGCGATTTTGAACATGGCATATTCTGTCATGTCCTCCTTCTTCACCACTTTCATCTCCGTAACGGCATCGGCAGAATCTCCGGCTGCGTTCAGCAGTCCCTCATTCTCTGAAGGCGTTCCTTCCTCCGGAAGCTCTTCCCCCTGCAGATTTTCATTTTCCTCCCGCAGTTCTTCCTCATCAGATGCCCCAGCCGGCTCAGTTACCTCTTCGGAATCTACAGAAGTGTCCTCCGACGGATTTTCGGAGATTTCACCGGCAAGGAGGTTCACAGCCGCATCCAGCTCCTGTGACAGCTGTTCATCCTCGTCCTGGTCATCCGCATCAGAAGCCGCTTCATCGGACTCTCCGGCGTCTGTATCCTGCTCCTCATCCTCTTTCCGTTCTTCTCCTCTATCGGAAGAATCCGCAGCAGTATCGGACGATTCCGCAGCAGTTTTCTCAGAATCTTCCTTATTATTATCATCGGCAGAAGCGGGAAGAGTCAGATAGAGATCCTTCTCCACATACCATTTCCCTGTTTTGGTACTGCAAGGCACATAGGAAACCTTCTGACCCAGCTGGTCCTGCTGAATTTCAAAAACAAAGGTGTATGTACCGTCCCCGTTTAAGGTTCCCTCCACGACAGGAGTCTTTTCATCTTCCTTGTCTCCGAAGTAAATCCTGTTATAGCTTCCGTTTTCTGTAATCAGTGTGACCGTGATACGGCCGTCTTCTTCCCTTGCAGTGATGCTGGAAACTTTAAATTCCTCCGCCTGAGCACTGCCTGACTTTTTTTCTTTCTTCTCAGCTGCAGCAGAATTCCCTTTTCCGGAAGTCTTAAGGGCTTTCTTCTTCTCTGCGCCAGAGGAAGTCTGTCCCTTTTCTTCGGATTTCCCTTTCTCTTTCTTTCCGGCTGTCTCCTGGGTGGTCTCTTTCCCCCCGGCGGCTTCCTGAGCCGTTTCCTTCTTGCCGGCCGTATCCTCCGTTGTCTTTTCTCCGGATGCATCCTGGGCCGTCTCCTTCTTATCAGCCTCATCCTCATCCGAACTGTCTTTTTCCGCATTCTCCGGCTCGCTCTCCTGATCTGATGACTCACCGGATGTTTCCTCAGCTGCGGAAGAATCCTCCTCATTTTCCGGGACGGACGTCTCTGATTCCCCAGACGTCTTTTCCTCAGACGGCTCTTTTTCAGACGATTCCTCTCCGGAAGTCTTCTTCACAGCTTCCTCCCCGGAAGCATCGGTCCCGGACGTCTCCTCCGGCTCCGAAGCCTTCTCTTCCCCTGTGGCATTCGCAGTTTTCTCTCCGCCGGACGCCCCGTAGGCTGCCGCCGGGGACACTGTCAGCGAAAACGCGAGAAACAATGCGAGAAACTTACTGACATTTTTCATTTTCACCGCTCCTTTCTTTATAAACGCTTATAAAAAACGCCTGCCCATTCCGAGCAGACGCTTCTTCACAAAAACAAACCTATCCCTGGGATAAGTATTTTTCCGTGAATGAGACTTTACCTGGAAGCTATTCACCGGCGCGCCGAAAGTGAAGGATCTCAACAGAGCTTTCACTTCCGCCGCATAGATTTTCAGCAGGTTTCCTGACTGACAGATCTCCACCGGACAGTTCCTTCTTGTGCGCGGCACAATGGATTTTTTACCATCCGATTCCCTGATTACAGTGGCCGGACCGTTCAGGATTTTCACCCGATTCCCTTTTACCCCCTCAGAACAGCAGGTCTGACGGGCACTGAAAATCTCTATTTTTTTATTATTCTAGCAAAATAAATACAAATGTCAATATGATTCACGAAAATACGCCCGGTGAAATCTCCGGCCTCATTTCCCATAAAATAAAGAAATTTGCGGTTCTCCGGCTGTGCAGCAGGAAAGACGCTGCCGCCTTTTATTTTCCCACCGCAAAGGTGAGTTCCGCAGTCACGGCCACCTTTCCTTCCTGGTTTACCGCCCTGGCTTTTCCTACCCCTACGGGTCCTTTTTCCCTGATAATCTCTACCTCCAGTGTGAGAACGTCCCCGGGAACCACCTTTGTCCTGAATTTCGCTTTATCGATCCCGCCGAAAAAGGCAATCTTTCCCTTATTCTCCGGTTTGCTCAAAATCGCCACAGCTCCTGTCTGCGCCAGCGCCTCCACCAGGAGAACTCCCGGCATCACCGGCTCCTGGGGAAAATGCCCCGCAAAATAAGGTTCATTATAGGATACGCATTTCTTTCCCACAGCCCGCACCCCCGGCTCCAGTTCTTCGATAGTGTCGATCAGCAAAAAAGGCTGTCTGTGGGGAATAATTTCCATGATTTCCTTTGTACTCAGCTTCATATACGGCCTCCTTATTATAATAAACGGAAATCGGAACCGATTTCGGCTCCCGCTCTGCGCCGGGTCATAACTGCCGGCATTTCCTTCCCGCTCTCTGACGGGGACAGGTTCCGCACGATTTCCCGTTCATTTGATGACAAAATATTTTGGCAGTCAAATTATTTTCCGAAAAAATTCTCCTTAAGGCTGTCATGCCTCAAGGAGACGTGTAAACGTGCAGTTATGCATCCAATCCTTTGCTTCTCAGAAAATCAATGACGTCGCCGACCTTCTCCAGGTGCTCCAGTTCATCCTCCGGAATTTCTATATTGTACTCCTCTTCCAGAGCCATCACCAACTCAAACAGATCCAGGGAGTCCGCACCCAGATCATCCTTAAAAGATGTATCCATAGTAATTTCTGCGGCATCACAGCTCAGCTGCTCCGCAATCATCTCTCTCATTTTTTCTAACATTTCACTCTTCTCCTTAATTCCTATTAAAAGCAGCTGCCGAACGCATACTTCTTTGATGTTCAAAGTATATATTCTGCCGTTGTATTTGTCAATAGTATTTTCCATATTTGCCCAACTGTGTGATCCCCGCTGAATGGCCGCTTCCTCCCCTACAGCAGCAGCTCCGAATCCTGGAATCTGATCTGTCTGGCAACGCTGAGCGCCAGCCCCATTTCCGCCATCAGAAACAGGATGGAAGTCCCTCCGTAACTGATAAAGGGCAGCGTCACGCCCGTATTGGGCAGAAGATTCAGCACCACGGCCACATTCAGGATCACCTGAAGGGAAATATGAATAAAAATCCCGCTTACCAGAAGGGAGCCGAAAAGATCCGGCGCATTCTGGGCAATAAAAAACAACCGGTACAGCAGGTAGGCAAACATCAGCAGAACAATCGCGCCGCCCACGATCCCCAGCTCCTCGCAGACAATGGAAAAGATCATATCGTTCTGAGCCTCCGGAACCTTCCCAAGCTTCTGCATGCTGTTTCCCAGCCCTCTGCCGAAAAGTCCGCCGGAACCGATGGCATAAAGCGCCTGAAGCGTCTGGAACCCTTCATTGTCCGCATAGCGTTCCGGATGGAGCCAGACCAGGATCCGCTTCATACGGAACGTTACGTTATCATCGCCCACACTGGTGGTAATAGATAGAATCTTTACTCCCACCGCTGCGATCACAATCACCGCCAGGGCGATGAGGAGAAAAATTTTCATATCGGGATGGGCGATGAAGATCAGTCCGGCGGTGATGCAGAAAATAATAATCGCCGTACTCAGATTTTCCGTACCCACATAGGCAATGAGAGCCAGAAGGCCGCCCATGCCGCCCAGCACCATACAGGCCTTCAGAGTGCGCACCTGCTTCCCCATTTTTACGATCATATAGGAAAGGCAGACGATCACCGCAATCTTGGCAACCTCCGACGGCTGGAACTGGATAGGGCCGATCTTCAGCCACCGCCGCGCTCCGTTCGCTGCCACACCAAGGGGCGTACGCACCAGCAGCATCAGAAGAATGGCTGTTCCATACAACAAAGTGGTAAAGTAAGCAAGGATATGATAATCTACTCTGGAAACGACCAGGGCAATGACAATACATCCCAGACTGATAAACGCCTGCCGCTTAAAATAGAACATATCATCTCCGTAATCGATCTCCGCCGTGTACGCACTGGTACTGTACAGCATAATCAGGCCAAAGCATGTCAGCAGCACGATCACCGCCACCAGATTATAATCATAAAAGTCCGATCCCGAAAAGCTGAAAATTTTCCGTTTCCGTGCATTGGCAATCAGCGGCTTCCTCCGCTGTCCTGTTTTTTCCATCTCATCACCTGCACTTTCCGCCGTTCGTTTTCCATTCCCGGCTTCTGTAGATTATACCATGGCCGTTTTCTTCCCGCAAGAGCGGATTGTCAATGTTATTTCAGCAAACTTCCCCTCATAGATTGCATTTTTCATTCCGCAAAACTCTTTTGTCAGTTTCTTTGGTGAAATTAAATCATATGATTAAATTCATCAAAATTTAATAAGTTAAAATTTAAATCTTTCCGGTCCATTATCCGGTTGACTTCCCTCCCCTTCCCATTTAAAATAAGACAGGACGTCGAAAATTGTCTGATCATTCAATCCAATATCGAGGAGGAAAGCAACGCATGGGCAAACTGGAAGACAACAAGGAAAAGAAAAAGACCGCCCTTTTCAATGCCGCGCTGGAATTATTCACCGACAAAGGCTTTGAAAAAACCACGATTTCCGATATTGCGGAAACAGCCGGAATCGCGAAGGGAACCTTCTATTTATATTTTGAAGATAAATATGATCTCCGGAACAAGCTTGCCGCCTACAAAGTACAGGAACTGTTCTATAAAGCCTACGAGGCGCTGGAGGCCTCGGAACTGTCGGACTTCAAAAATCAGCTTATTTTCCTGATCAATCATATTCTGCACGAACTCAGCGAGAATCCTTTTCTGCTGACCTTTGTCTCACAAAATCTTACCTGGAGCACCTTCCGAAATTTTTTTGAGGAGCGGATCAGCGAGGACGGCGCCGACTTCTATGATTTCTTTCAGTCCTTTCTGGATCAGAGCCGGAGATACTATCGTTATCCGGAATTTATGCTGTTCACTATTGTAGAACTGGTGTGGAGCACCTGCTACAGCTGCATTCTTTTCGGCCAGCCGGCGGCGCTGGAGGTCTATAAGCCCCATCTCTACCGTTCCATAGAAGGTATTATGCAGAGCTTCCGGCTGGAGAACGCGGAGCGGGCGTAGGTCCGGGCAGAAAGCATATATTCAGCCGGAGAATAAAGCGCGGACGCTGACCCGGGCTGAAAGCACATATTCAGCCGGAAAATAAAGTGCGGACGCTGACCCGGGCTGAAAGCACATATTCAGCCGGAGAATAAAGCGCGGGTATAGACCTGGGCTGAAAGCACATATTCCGTCGTGAATTCCCCGAGCAGGAGAACGCAGAATTATACTCCATCTCACGGGCCAGTGAATCATGTGACCATTTGACGATCCAATCATAAAATATAGAGTGAACACTTTATATTTGAAGAAAGGATATGTTCATGGAAAAATATCAGATGAACCGCTCCGGCGGCCGTCCTTATCAGTCCTCCTGCGGCATGAACCGTCAGCAGACGAGAGAACCCGGAATGTCCCGCCAGACCGGCAGGACAGACTGCATGAACGAAGACCGGTGCGGCTGTCATATGCGGGACATTTCCTCAGCAAAAGCCGCCCTTTATGCCCAGACAGACTCCATGCCGGTGGCTATGGCCTATGTTCCCTGTCAGAAATTTACGGAATGCTTCGACCTGTGCCGGGCGCTGAACGCCGGCACGATCTTTCCTGATCTCTGCAAACCATTCTGCGGAAAGAGAGGTGCGAAAAGATGATGTATCCCAATCAATCAGCCTCTCAGAATCAGCTTCTTCAGACGATTTATGAGTCCAGCTTTGCAGCCTGCGATATTCTTCTTTATCTGGACACCCACCCCTGTGATGAAAAGGCTCTGGAATACTACGACGAGCGTATCAGCGAGCGCAAAAAAGCCTTAATTGAATATGCCCGGGCCTATGGCCCCCTGACCATGGATTCCGTCATGGAAAACTGCGGTGAAAGCTGGAAATGGATGGAGCAGCCATTCCCCTGGGAGCAGGAAGGAGAGTGCAGATAATCTATGTGGAATTATGAAAAAAGATTGGAATATCCGGTAAACATCAAGACCTGCGACGCAAAGCTGGCGCAGTTTATCATCAGTCAGTACGGCGGCCCTGACGGAGAAATCTCCGCCTCCATGCGCTACCTTTCCCAGCGCTTTAACATGCCCAACCGCATGGCCACCGCCGTGCTGAACGATATCGGTACAGAAGCCCCTGAAATGTTCCTTTCAGGGGCTAACGCTTTTTTTCGCGCTGTGTGCGGGGAAGCTTCCAGTGGACGCTTTCCCGTAGACGCCTTTGCAACCGTATAGCTCCATTTCAAAGGAAGTAAATTCAAATACACATCAATGTGGTCTTTATCATTCACAACCATCTTATCTAAGATGTGCCTGTAAAATTCATCTTCGTATTCCACACCGCCGGCAATCTCGTTAATGGCTTCCGTGATTTTACTGATAAGTTGCTGTTGCTGCTTTTTCATCGCCTGCTGCTTATCAATGCTGTCGATAACCGATTGCAGTTCGGCAATTTCAGTATCGCACTTAGACCGTGCCGCCGAAAACTCGTCTTTCGTTATGTTGCCATCCATATAAATGTCAATCAGTTTTGTACGCTTATCCTCGATAGCTGCAATCTGGGCTTTCAGCTTCTCAACATCTGTGTCTGTCGTATCCATAGCAATGACAGACTCTATAATGGAAATAAGGTTATTCGCAATTTTCTCTCTATTGTATTTCAGGCTTTTTGTTACCAGATACATAATGTGTGTCGCTTCTTCATTGCGGATAGACAAGCCCGTACAGCCAACTTGATTTCCTGCTTTGTCGATATGCGGGCCGCCGTGCTTTGCAGCTTCATTACAACGCCACGCCTTATAGCGGCTTCCGTCTTTGCGGGTCTTATATCTCGCCACATAGCTTGAACCGCAGCATCCGCATTTGATTTTTCCAGAGAACGGATAACGGTTGCTGTGTTTTGCCTTGCCCTCCTGTGAAAGAGAACGCTCATCCAAAATACGATTGGCTTCCTCAAACAGCTCACGGGAGATAATCGGCTCGTGGTGGTCTTTGATGATAACAAATTCTTCCTGCCCTCGGTTGTATTTCTTTTCGTGAGAGAGGAAATCCGGCGTATAGGTTTTTTTCTGCACCAAATCGCCGCAGTATTTCTCATTGCGGATGACACGGAGCACGACCGTATTTTGCCACTCCTTGACACGCATAGGCTCAATGCCTTCTTCTCGAAGCTCACGGGCTATCGCATGAGTACCTTTCCCCTCGTTGACAAACTTATGAAATATAAGGCGGACAACCTTTGCTCCTTCTTCATTGATATACATTTTGCCGTCACGGACATCATAGCCGAGCATACTCCGTCCGAACACAACGCCTTGCTCCATCTGGCGTTTCTGCCCCCATTTCACACGCTCGGAAGTCTTGCGGCTTTCTTCCTGTGCAATAGAGGACATAATCGCAAGCCGAAGCTCTGCGTCGCCGTCTAAGGTGTTGATGTTATCATTCATAAAGATAACGCCGACGCCGTGCTTTTTGAGGTCACGAGTATAATAAATACTGTCAAGGGTATTTCTCGCAAAACGGGAAATTTCCTTTGTGATAATCAAATCAAAGTCGCCGTTCTTTGCACACGCTATCATGCGGTTAAATTCTTTTCGCTTCTTTGTGTTCGTGCCTGAAATACCTTCGTCTGCAAAAATTTCGTACAGTTCCCAATCGGGATTACGCTCGATATATTGGCGAAAATAACGCTGCTGACTTTCAAAGGAATTGGCCTGGTCTTCGTTGTCCGTGGAAACACGGCAGTATGCAGCTACCTTCCTTTTCGTTTCAACCATTTTCAGCTCCTGGTTTAGGTGTTCATATCTATTTATCATAGCGAAGCTCCTTTCTCAGTAACCTGTGTTACTGTATTTATTATAGAAAAAACGCATAGATGTGTCGAATATGCAAATCTTCAATTTTCATATTCGGATATGTAAAAACGCCAGGCGTTATGCTCGGCGTTGCTTTTTCTGATTTTGAATGTATTGTTTTTCAAGCGTGGCCAAACAGCGTTCCCGCTGCGATTGGGTCAACAGCTTTCTTTTTTCCAACGAAAGAATGATTGACCTCTGGATATTCATAAGAAACGCTGCGTGTTCCTGCTCATTTAATTCTGGAACAGGGTCGCCAACATAAACAAACTCTCTATACTTCAGCCGTCAACACCTCCCTCGTTCCCAATATATGAGCCAATGGTTGTACCATATAACGAGGGGGCTAATCCTTTTTATACTTCCACCTCCGCACTGACAGGGGTATAGGAAGTGCTTTCGCTGCCGCCGCCAAATAAAATTTCTGGCGTTAGTCTTGACCGTCATAAAAAAAACGCCACCTCTTTTGAAGTGACGATTTTGCTCGATTTATTTTCTTGTTACCTGATAAGCCAATTGTAATCCTGCCTGCAATCCACCACATAATCGGCGTAAACTATATCGTCTATTATCTGGAAGATTATCATATAGCGTTTTTCAAACAGGATAAAACGGTAGGCGTTTCTGGGGATATATTCCCCTGTGAGCCACGGGCATCTCTGCGGCATCAGCTCTAAGGAATTTGCGGTCTTTTCAAACTCGGCTGTGAGCCGTTCCGCCGCTTCTGGACTGACCTGTGCCAGAAATGCAGCGTGGGAAACGAGCATCTGCGTTGCCCGTTCCGATACAATCACACGGTATTTATTCTGCTGTTCCATGACCTGCCGCCTCCTCGATTGCACTACGCATCATCGCAGCGACTTCATCAACAGAGTAGCCTTTGCTTCCACGCACCCTGTCCTCCTCAACGGCAAGCAGCTCCTCACGCAACTTCAGCATTTTTTCCCTGCGGTTGTAAGTCCCGATGTCCATAACCACCAAATCTCCCTCGCCGTTCTTGGTAAGGAAAATCGGCTCTGCGGTCTTTCTGCACATATCGGCAATCTCGTTGTAATTCTGGCGGATTGCTGCGGATGGACGAATATTCATAATGACACCTCCTTGAATCGTAGCGGTAGCAATATTCTGCCCATATTATACCCATTTGATACAACAAAGTCAACAGCACCGCAGAAAATTTATAAAAACATGTGGTATATAAGACGGTAGAATCACCAGTCAAGGTAGAACCACTTCTTTTCGGGAACCCAAGTTTAATACATTGGAACATTTTCGCTGCTTCTCTGGGTACAGAAGAACTGGCGCACATGGAGATCATCGGCGCTATCGTGCATCAGCTTACCCGCGGCCTTTCCATGGAAGAGATCGAAAAATCCGGTCTTGGGCCCTACTATATCGATCACGGCAATGGCCTGTGGCCTCAGGCGGCAGGCGGAATTCCCTTCAACGCCTGCGAATTCCAGTGCAAAGGTGATCCCATCACGGATCTTTTCGAGGATATGGCCGCGGAACAGAAGGCCCGTTCCACCTACGACAACATCCTCCGTGTGGTAAGAAATATCCCGGATGTGGCAGATCCCATTAAATTCCTCCGTGAGCGGGAAGTAGTACATTTCCAGAGATTCGGGGAGGCTCTCAGAAGCGTGCAGGAGCAGCTGGATGCCAAAAACTTCTATGCCTTCAATCCGGTATTCGACGCACCCTGCATGGAAACCTGCCAGGATTGTAAATAAAATACCTGCACAATCGGAACAATAACAGAAGAATACCGGGTCAGAAAAATCAGATCAAAAAAACCTGAGAGTAAGACAGACAGCAATTCTGAAACAGACACCAAAAAACCAGGGGGCTGCCGGTAAATGCTGACGGGACACACTATATGGAGAGTTACAAAGAGAATTCCTCCATATAGTGCGCTGTCACGCAAGGATCCGACAGCCCCTTTGATAAAACAGCAGATATTAAACCTGCAGCCCCTTTGACAGGAAGCAGATATTAAATTTAACGAACGGCAGATATTAAAATAGAAAGAAATACCCCCGCTCAGGCAGCAGCTGTACACAGACAGTATTCGAACTAAAGCCCGAACAGCTCTGTCCACTTCTCATCCGCGATGATCCGTTTACTGGGCGCGTCCGCATTAGCCAGCATACTCTCCACCCTATTTGCCAGAGTCACATCTACGAAGCGTCCCACGTCGATCCCCCGAAGTTCGAAAAACAGCAGAGGATTCTCATCAAACCGTGCTCCGATCCCGTAAAGCACTGCCGCCACATGCTTGCACAAAAGAGCCCAGTCCGGACAGCTGCAGTTAAAGCTGATTTCCCTGGGTTCCGGAAAAAGGCCTCCGGTTCCCAGAAACAGTTCCTTCAGCTCCTCCGGAAAATCTCCCTTCAGCAGCCGCTCCAGATTATCGATCCGCTTCCCGCAGCGGGAAATGATCTGCTGGCACCGCTCCTCCGAGAGAGGACTGATGCGGATTTCCACCTTATAAGGCGCTTTTCGCCTTCCCTGCACCCTGGCCAGAACCTTTCCTTTCTGAATCTTCAGATCCACCACAGCGCCTGTGCGGACGTATCGTTTTCCTCTGTCCAGCCGGCTTTCATAATCCGCGTATTTCTCCAGATTATCGCACCAGGCGTTTCCCCACCAGCTTTTTACGATAGACCGGCCCTCAATGATCACCGGCTCCAGGATCTTCCCCTTTGATTTTTCCTTATGAATCGTATTTACAGCGTTTTTCTTCAGCTGCGCCGCAGCCGGCTGACTGTAATTTGTCTGAGTATCCCAATAACTTCTGCTCATAGTTTCTCCCGCCCCGGTCAAACCGGTTATCACAAACAGAATCCGATATGGTATGGTATAGTATAGTATAGTATAGTATTGTATTGTATTGTATTGTATGGTATGGTATGGTACGTCTCAATCTGAAACCGGTCCCAGCCTGAGAACGGACATCAGCTCCTCGTTGCTCATCTCCGTGATCCAGCTCTCTCCGCCGCTTCCGATGACATTGGCTGCCAGTTCCTTCTTGGAATTGATCATCTCGTCTATTTTTTCCTCTATGGTTCCTCTGCACACCAGTTTATGGACCATCACATTGCTCTTCTGGCCAATGCGGTACGCCCGGTCTGTGGCCTGATTTTCCACCGCCGGATTCCACCACCGGTCAAAATGGATGACGTGGCTGGCTTTCGTAAGATTCAGGCCGGTACCGCCCGCCTTCACAGAAAGCACCATATATGGGACATATTTATCTCCCTGAAAGGCCTCCACCATCTTATTTCTGGAAGGAACCGACGTTCCGCCATGAAGCACAAATCCCCGGCAATGAAAAATCTCCGCAAGAAAATCATCCAGGTAGGGAGCGATTTCCCGGAACTGGGTAAAAACCAGAACCCTTTCACGCTTCTCATAAATCGTCTCACAGATTTCCTGCAGCATTTCAAACTTGCCGCTGTCCTTTTTGTCATAGGTCTGCTGTCCCAGATACTGGTCAGGATGATTGCAGATCTGCTTCAGCTTCGTAAGGGAAGCAAGAACGAGACCTCTCCTCTCCATCCCGCTCAGCACTTCCAGTTTGTCCGCCAGCTCCGCCACATATTTGCGGTAAAGCACCGTCTGCTTTTTGGACAGTCCCACATAATCCACCTGTTCCAGCTTCTCCGGCAGATCGGAGATAATTTCCTTGTCCGTTTTCACTCTCCGCAGCATAAAGGGTGAAATCATGGACTTTAATCTGGCATACCCCTCGGGGTGGTTTTCCAGCTTTTTGCAATACTCCCGAAACTCCCCGGAGCTTCCCAGAAGTCCTTTATTCAGGAAATCAAAAAGAGACCAAAGATTCGTCAGATCATTCTCAATGGGAGTACCGGTCATGGCGATGCGCATGCTGCTCTTTAAGGACTTCACCTTTTTCGTCTGCTTCGTGACCGGATTTTTGATCGCCTGCGCCTCATCCAGGATGATGCAGTCCCAGTTCACATTTTCCAGTTCCGCGATTCGGGCCACCATGCCGTAAGTGACTATGGTGAGGAAGGTATGGTCCTGCTCCAGATTTTCCCCAAGCTTCTTCGCTCCCACGCCATGGAGAATCACAAGAGGCATCTGCGGGGCAAATTTTTCCGCTTCCTTCTGCCAGTTTCCCAGAAGGGACGCCGGCACCACCAGAAGCACCCTGGCGTCCTTTTTGCTCCTGCGGAGCTTTTCCAGAAAGGCCAGCACCTGAACGGTCTTTCCCAGACCCATATCGTCCGCCAGACAGGCGCCGAAGTGAAGCTGATTCATATAATTCAGCCAGGTAAAACCGGACTTCTGATAAGGGCGAAGCGTGGCCCGGAAGGATTTTGGAACCACTGCGGTGCGGATCCGCCCGGGAGACCCCAGGTCCTGAAGCAGTCTGGAAAGCCATGCGCCGTTCGTCACAATAGGTCCCACGTCCGCTCCTTCTCTGTCCTGTTCCTCATTCAGCCCCATCCGCAGCGCTTCCATGAGAGTTACGCTGCCCCGGTAGGATTCCATCTCCTCCAGCAGCTTCTGAAGCCTGGCGTGATCCACCGCGATCCATTTGCCCTTTAAGAAGGCCAAGCCCTCTGTCTGCTTCAGGAGCGTCTCGATCTCCTCTCTGGTAAGGGGCACGCCGTCCACCACCAGCTGCGGCGTCATGCCCAGAATGGTTTCAAGCCCCAGCATGGGCGGCCTGTCCTCGCCAAGGTTCACCGACATGGCGACTCCGCAGGCGTTTTTTCTCCACCAGTTGGGAATCCGGCAGACGATTCCCGCCTCCTCGATGCGGGGAACCGCCTTCAGAATCTCATATGCTTCGTCAGAAGTCAGACCCAGCGGGTGGAACATCTCGCCCCTGTCCACGAATTCCCCGATCAGAGGGGATACCTCCGCCGCTCTGTTCAGACAGGACAAAAGCTCCAGCAGCTTATCACGGTTATCCTGATATTCTGTAAGGGCATATTTCAGCGGCATATGCCGTACCTTATCATCCTCGCCTCTGGTGGAATAGGTGGCAAGGAAGGCAAAGGGATACTCCCCCTCCCGGCTCTCCACCAGATGGAAAAAAATTCTCTCCGAAACCCGAAGCTTCTGACTCTTATCCGCCAGATAAAGCGCTGCGGTCCCGTCGTAAGCACTGATCTCCCGTGCAAAGATCAGGCGCAGTTTTTCAAAAGCATCCCTGATCCAGTCCCCGTCTATGTATTCTGAACCAATGGTGAAGGGCACAGAGTTTAAAAGCCTTTGGGTCATCAGTTCATCCGGGACGACCTCCACGTGCTCTCTGGCCACCTCCAGATCCGGCTGACGGGTGAGCTGACGCTGAAAGCAGTCCGCCAGTTGATACAGAAATCCTCCTGCGGCGTCCAGCCAGGCCGGTTTCTCCTCAAAGCCCAGATCGTAGACCGCCTGCCATCCGTCCGCTTCAAAGCGGAGCTTCCAGGGAAGGATGTCCTCCGTGTATTCCAGATCCGGCAGATCCAGCATAAATCCTTGCCTGCAGAACAGAATGTGAAGCCTGCTCTGCAGTTCTTTTTCTTTTATCATTTGTTTCTCCTGTGGGATTTTGTATTTTTGATTTGTTTCGCCTGCGGTAATTCTATATTTTTGATTTGTTTCGCCTGCGGGATTCTATGCTTTTGATTCATTTCACATGCGATGTTGCATAGTTTTAATCTTTCCCGACTGGAATTTTCTATACTTTAACTTCATCCTTCAGAAATTCTCAGCACTATGCCAATAAAGCTTTTTACCAACGAAACATACCTTCTGCATCTCCATATGAGAAGAGTGTAACATAAACAGTATACAATTACCAGCATTTCCTGAGAAAATCAGCCGAACGAAATCAGCTGGCTCAGCCGGAAACACAGTATTTGTATCCTCCAGTATTCTATCCTCTATTGTTTGTACCCTCCACTGTTTGCCTCCTTCGCTTTTTATATCCTCCAGTCTGTGATTTTTGTGATTCTTTATCGAGGGATAATAAAGAGATTCTGCACGGACGCTGCCAGGACTGTGCTTCCTGTCTGTTGACGGCGCAACACTCCGCCGAACTAACCGCCAACTGCGACTAAGACGCTCAGGAAGAGCCTTCGCGCCTAAGTCTCCGTAAGCGGTGGATTTCGCCTCCGCTAAAACCGCGCCCGAACTGTCTGCCAGACAGGAAGCACAGTCCTGGCAGCTGTCTCTCGAATCAACTATGCGAATTCTCCATGAAAATTCCTTCATCTCCTCAGAAAATTCATCTCAGCAAATTCTCTTCATGTGATTTTCCTCACAAATTCCTTTTCCAAGTCGCACTCATGTAGTCTCTTCATAAAATTCCCGCATAAAAATCCCCTCACACAATCAGCAGTTCATCCACCGTCACAAACTCATATCCTTTGCCCTCAAGTTCGTCCACGATTTTTAAGGCAGCTTCCACAGAGGAGGCATAGCTGTCATGCATCAGAATAATGGAGCCATCCTGTATCTGATCTTCCACGATGTTCATTACAGAGTCCACATTTTGGGACTTCCAGTCCAGTGTATCGATGCTCCAGAAGACTGGGAACATCTCTACACTCAGATCCAGATCTTTTCTCCAGGAGCCAAAGGGCGGACGCATGTATACAGGATACACACCTGTAATCTCATATATCTCATTGCTGGTTTTTTCAATTTCTGTCTTCGCCTCCAGTTTCGATACCTTATTCAGCTGCACATGATTATAGGTATGATTCCCGATCAGGTGCCCTTCCTCCTGAATGCGCTTTACCAGTTCCTCGTTCCCCTCAATATTTTTACCCATAAGAAAAAAGGAGGCCTGAACTCCTCTCTCCTTTAATCCGTCCAGAAGCATGGGCGTATACTTTTTGCTGGGGCCGTCGTCAAATGTGAGAGCTACCTTCGGATGTTCCAGAGTTTCTGCCACCAGACGCAGCATGCCCTTCCCTGCCATAATACGGGCAGACGTCTCTGCCGCCCCGCGAAAATCCATCTTCCCCAAAACAGCGCAAAACAGAATCACCGCCAAAACAATATGTCCAACTCTTCTCTTCATACTACGCCGCCGAACTTTAATTTCCTTTCAGTATATGCAGAAAAATCCCGCCGAATACCGCAATCCTCACGTTATCCGGCGGGGTAACCCTGCACTGTACAGCTATTCCAGATTCTTCAATCCAATCCCGGTTTTACTTCTCCACATTGTGCAGCCCCACACTATAGAACCGTTCACACCCTTCTGCTGTCTCTGCATCCCTCCAGGCTCTCTGGTCCTGCGTTTATCACTCTTCCACATAGCAGGTACAAAGCGTCTCTTATTCAATCATACATGGTTCCTTACCACTCGTCCACATAATCCAAATAGCCCAAAATACAAATCATCTTGCGTTCAATCACGCACAGCTCTTTACCACTCTTCTGCGTAGTCAAATATCTCCCGGAAACTCACTGTGCATCTCCCGTCATAAATCCCCACAGGCACTTCCTCATCCGGGCCGTAAATCCTGTCCGGCATGCCCTTTTCAAAGGCACATACCACAATCCTCCTCTGCTGACGGTCCACCATCCAGTATTCCCGCACACCTGCGCGTCTGTATTTTTCCTTCTTCAGAATCATATCCTTCCTGGCTGTGGAATCGGACAGCACTTCCACCACCAGATCCGGCGCTCCCACTATGTTTCCTCCCTGAATTTTATTCTTGTCACACAAAATAACCACATCCGGCTGTACCATGGTCTTTTCATCGCAGTCCAGCTGAACGTTCACCGGTGCTGCCCAGGTCCGGCATTTTCCTCCGTTCTTTCCAATAAAATCATCGAAGCGTTTCCAGATTTGTGTAAGAACAGTCTGATGCCTGATATGAGGGGCCTCCATATAAAAGAGTACTCCGTCAATCAATTCCACCCGAAGGTTATCCGGCAGCGCCCGATAATCCTCCAGCGTGTACTCTCCCTGTCTCTTTCCCGGCCGATATTCTGCCAGTGTTTCCTGCAGCATCCCGGAATTAAGATCGCTTCTGCACAGTTCTTCCAGTATTTCTGAGTAAGAAGATTCTTTTGTAAAACTATTTTTTTCAGGGTCATGCTCTTTCATAGACATCTCCTTTTCCTGTTGTTCCTGCATTCCTTTATGTTCTCCGTCCTGCACATACAGTTCCTTCCACTCTTCCGCATAATCCAGGATCCCAGCACAAACATCTCGTACTCAAACACACAGTTCCTTACCACTCTTCCGCGTAATCAAAAATCTCACGGAAATTCACCGTGCATCTCCCGTCATAAATCCCCACAGGCACTTCCTCTTCCGGGCCATAAATCCTGTCCGGCATGCCCTTTTCAAAGGCACATACCACAATCCTCCTCTGCTGACGGTCCACCATCCAGTATTCCCGCACACCTGCGCGTCTGTATTTTTCCTTCTTCAGAACCATGTCCTTCCTGGCTGTGGAATCGGACAGCACTTCCACCACCAGGTCCGGCGCTCCCACTATGTTTCCTCTCTGAATCTTCTCCTTATCGCACAAAATAACCACATCCGGCTGCACCATAGTCTTTTCATCGCAGTCCAGCTGAACGTTCACCGGCGTAGCCCAGGTCCGGCACTTCCCACCGTTCTTCAAAATATATTCCCGAAATCGCACGGAGAGTTCAAAGGCAATCGTCTGATGAGCCGCATGCGGAGCCTCCATATAAAAGAGTACCCCGTCAATCAATTCCACCCGAAGGTTATCCGGCAGCGCCCGATAATCCTCCAGCGTGTATTCTCCCTGCCTCTTTCCCGGCCAATACTCTGCCAGTGTCTCCTTCAGCATCCCGGAATTAAGATCGCTTCTGTACAGTGCTTCCAGTATTTCTGAGTAAGAAGATTCTTTCGTAAAAGTATTTTTTTCTGAATCCCGGTCTTTCATAGGCCTTCTCCTCTTAAACTTCTTCCCTGATCAGCCGAAAACTATCCGGAAATCTAATCCCCTGATGCCAAAACGTCTCTCCTGCAGCGATATCTATCTGCCCTCAGCAAAATATCTCCCCTGCAGTAGAATCTCTCTCCCATCAGAACATCCTCTTTCCCCGCACATCCCTCTCTCCCACCAGTATAGCACCCCCTGAAATCTCTTTCCACAGCGCTCCCGCGATTCCCAACCATATCACAAAACTTCTTAACATTATGCAAAAAAACCTCCCGAGACCGCCGCAAAATCCCCTCCACCGTAACTCCTCAGGAATTCCAGAGAACCCTGCACCCTGCCACGATGTCTTCGATTTTGCCGCGGCCCCGGAAGGCCCGGATAAACACAGTTTTCCAAATCAACGTTACCCTTTCAGCAGCTCAATATGATTGATGATCGCCTGCGCGCATTTTTCAAATCCCAGCTTGCTGCAGTCCAGGCAAAGATCATAATTCACCGCTTCCTCCCACTGCCCGCCGGTAAAGCGATGATAATACTCTTCCTTCCTCCTGTCGTCCTTCTGAAGGAATTTTTCCACATCCCGCTCGGAACCGCTGATCTTTTTCATCGCCTCCCTCATGCGGAAGTCATGAGGCGCATGAATAAACACGCTGAGCACATGGGGAACGTCCCGGAGGATGTAATTGGAACACCGGCCAATGATCACGCAGGATTCCTTCTCCGCCAGCTCCCGGATCACCTTGGCCTGATAATTGAAAAGATTCTCATCGGAGGTGAACTCTTTGTCCCCGGGGGAAAGAAGTCCGCCGGTATACACGCTGCTCTTCTTATAAAAGGGAGCCTTCGCGCTGGTATATTCGTCCACCCGGCCGAAAAGTCCCGGATGAATACCGCTGTCCTCCGAAGCCATGCGGATGATTCCCTTGTCATAGAACGGAATTTCAAGTCTCTCCGCCAGCATCTGTCCGACGGTTCGCCCTCCGCTTCCATACTGCCTGGCTATGGTGATCACAATGTGGTCCATACTACATCCCTCCTAACTTAAAAATAAATCTCAATGCCCCGTAAAAGGCCCTGTCTATTCTCCCAGATACGCCTTCTGCACCGCCTCATTATGCAGAAGCTCCTCCGCCCTGCCTTCCAGGGAAATCTCCCCGGTTTCCAGAACATAGGCCCTGTCTGCGATGGCGAGCGCCTTCTTCGCGTTCTGCTCCACCAGAAGAACGGTGGTGCCGCTCTCGCTCACTTCCTTGATGATGTCAAAGATTTCATTTACAAAAATAGGCGACAGTCCCATGGACGGCTCATCCATCAGAATGATCCTGGGCCTGCTCATGAGGGCCCTTCCCATGGCCAGCATCTGCTGCTCTCCTCCGGAAAGGGTGCCTGCCCGCTGAGTCTTCCGTTCCTCCAGCCTGGGGAACCGTTTGTACACATTTGCCAGGCTTTCCGCGATCTCGCCCTTATCCTTCCGGGTAAAAGCTCCCATCATCAGATTCTCGTACACGCTCAGCTGAGAAAACACCCGCCGGCCCTCCGGCACATGGGCGATTCCCATCTTTACGATCTTATGCGCGGGAACCTTCGTAATATCCTTGCCTTCAAAAATGATATGTCCCTGTTTGGCGGGAAGAAGGCCGGTAAGGGTGTGCAGCGTAGTGGTTTTGCCCGCTCCGTTGGCGCCGATAAGAGCGATGACCTCGCCCTGATTGACCTCGAAGGAAATGCCCTTCAGCGCCTGAATGACGCCGTAATATACATGCAGATTTTTTGCCTCCAACATTGCCATAGCCATTTCCCTCCTATTCGCCCAGATAAGCCGTGATAACCGCCGGATCGCTGAGTACGGCGGAAGTTTTGCCCTGAGTGAGCACCTGACCGAAGTTCAGTACGGTCAGCTCCTCACAGATGCCTCCCACCAGCTTCATATCGTGCTCGATCAGAAGAATGGTCATGTCAAAATGATCCCGCACAAAACGGATGGTATCCATCAGCTCCTGAGTCTCATTGGGATTCATGCCCGCCGCAGGCTCGTCCAGAAGAAGAAGCTTGGGATCCGTGGCCAGAGCCCTGGCGATCTCCAGCTTTCTCTGTTTGCCGTAGGGAAGATTTCCCGCCAGATATTCCGCCTCCCCGTCCAGGTCAAAAACCTTCAGGATCTCCATGGCCCGCTCATCCATCTCCTTTTCCACCTTATAGTAGCTCGGAAGGCGGAGAATGCCCGCCAGAGTGGAATAGGTGTGATGATTGTGAAGCCCCGCCTTTACATTGTCCAGAACAGAAAGTTCTTTAAACAGGCGGATGTTCTGGAAGGTTCTGGCGATGCCCGCCTTATTGATCTCGATGGTGCTTTTTCCGGTGATGTCTGTGCCGTCCAGGCGGATGATCCCCTCGTCGGGCTTGTAAACGCCGGTGAGAAGGTTGAACACCGTGGTCTTTCCCGCGCCGTTGGGACCGATCATTCCGTAGAGCTGTCCCTTCTCAATGTTCATATAAAAATTGTCCACCGCGTGAAGACCGCCGAAGGAGATGGACAGATTATTTACTTCCAGCATAGCCATACTTACGCCGCCTCCTTCCCGTTTGCCCTGGAGTGCTTCAGCCGCTCCTTCAGCCTGCTTCTCCAGTCGATGGCCGCAGGCGCCCAGTTAAAGAGCATCATGGCGATGAGAACGATGGCATAGATCAGCATACGCAGGTTGGACAGACCGCGGAGCATTTCCGGCAGTGCGGTAAGTACCACCGCCGCGATGATGGAGCCCCGGATGTTGCCGATCCCGCCCAGCACTACGAATACCAGCGCAAGGATGGATGTGTTGAAGTTAAACTTGGAGGCCTGCAGGGTAGCCAGATTGTGGGAATACAGAGTCCCGGCCATTCCCGCCAGAGCCGCCGAGATGGTAAAGGCCATCAGTTTGTATTTGGTGATATTGATGCCGATGGACGTGGCAGCGATCCGGTTGTCACGGATAGCCATGATCGCCCGTCCGTCGCGGGAATTGATCAGATTCAGCACGATAAAAAGAGTAATCAGAATCAGGATGATCCCGGCCAGGAAGCTGGAATTCTTGGGAATGCCCGTAATTCCCTGAGGGCCTCCCAGAAGCATCTTTCCGTCCGCCTCCATTCCCAGAGAAAACTGATCCTTCATGGACATATGGAAGCCGTTGCTGTCTCTTCCGATATAAAAAACATTCAGGATATTTTTAATGATCTCTCCGAAAGCCAGAGTCACAATGGCAAGATAATCGCCTTTGAGACGGAGCACGGGAATTCCGATCAGAATTCCGAAAATCGCCGCCGCTATCGCGCCGATCAGCACGGCGAGGGCGAAACGGAGAGGAACCATCGTAATGGTATCCTGGGTGCATTTGGTAAAAAACGCTCCGGCAAATGCGCCCACGCACATAAAGCCGGCATGCCCCAGACTCAGCTCACCGGAAATGCCCACCACCAGATTCAGCGAAACGGCCAGAATCACATACACGCAGATCGGAACCAGAAGGCCGGTAAAAAGGCTGGAAAGATGCCCCGTGCTCTGGAGAATCTGCACTACAATAAACGCGGCGATCACCATACCGTAGGTGATCAGATTCTGCCGGAAAATTTTACTGTTTTTTTTCATCGCCCTTACCTACACTTTCTCCTGAATCTGTTTGCCCAGCAGACCTGTTGGCTTCACAAGAAGCACGACGATCAGCACGGCAAATACGATAGCGTCCGCAAGCTGGGAGGAAATATAGGCTTTCGCCAGAATTTCAATGACGCCCAGCAGAATTCCCCCGATCATTGCTCCGGGAATGGAGCCGATCCCGCCGAACACCGCCGCCACGAAAGCTTTGATGCCGGGCATGGAGCCTGTATAGGGAGACAGGGAAGGATAGGAGGAGCAGAGAAGCACGCCCGCCACTGCCGCCAGTCCGGAACCGATGGCGAAGGTCAGAGCAATGGTCTGATTCACATTGATGCCCATGAGCTGGGCAGCGCCCTTATCCTCAGATACGGCCTGCATGGCCTGACCGGTCCTGGTCCTGTTGATAAACAGAGTGAGCACGGTCATGATGACAATGCAGCTGATGATGGTGACGATCGTCTCCCCTGTGATCATCAGAGCTCCCCCCGCCAGCTTCAGATCCGGAACAGGAATGACCGACTGAAAGTTTTTCGGATTGGATCCGAAAATCAGAAGTACAACATTCTGCAACAGATAGCTGACGCCGATAGCGGTAATCAATACTGCAAGCGGAGAAGCCGCCGCGCGCAGAGGACGATAGGCCACCGCCTCAATGGTAATTCCAAGCACTGTACATACTACAATGGACACCAGCACCGCCGCGAGGGGGCTTGCATTCGCGTTCAGCAGCATGGTCAGGGCCGCGTAGCCGCCTACCATGATCACGTCGCCGTGAGCGAAATTCAGCATCTTCGCGATACCATAAACCATGGTATAGCCCAGTGCGATAATAGCATATACACTGCCCAGACTGATGCCGTTAATCATATAAGATAAAAAACTCATAGTACACCTCATATCCTGATATGCATTCTAAAACAGGGGGTTGCGCGGGCAACCCCCTGTCGGGTTAACTATCTGTAAAACTCCGACATATTCGGATAACGATTACATCGCCTTATAAGCGCCGTTCTCGATCACAACAGCCTTGGGAGCCTTGCTGGGCTCGCCGTCAGCGGTCCAGGTCATGCCTGCGCCGGTCAGGCCGTCTACAGTGATCTCGGTCATAGCCGTCTTCATGGCGTCGCACAGAGTGCTGGCGTCCATATCGGGAGTCGCGCCGCACTGCTCCAGAGCAGCCTTGATGATGTAGATTCCGTCATAAGCGTCCGCTGCGAACTGGTTGGGAACCTCATTGTACAGCTCCTGATATTTGGCTACGAAATTCACGGTAAGATCATCCTGAGCATCCGCCGCGAAAGGTGTCAGCAGCATAACGCCCTCTGCCAGAGAGGTGTCAAAGCCTTCCACACTAAGGATACCGTCCATGCCGTCCACGCCGAACCACAGCGGGGAGAAGTCCATGGCAGCCGCCTGGGTGAATACCAGAGAAGCCTCATTATAATAGAAGGGCAGGTAAACCAGCTCAGCGCCGGCATCCTTCGCCTTCTGAAGCTGTACGGTGAAGTCTGTCTTGCTGTCAGCAGTGAAGGCTTCCTCGGCAACGATTTCAAAAGGCTGATTCTCGGCTTCTGCCTTGAAGGTAGCATAAATACCGGAAGAATATACATCGGAGCTGTCGTAGATGGCGGCTACCTTGGTGGCAAGTCCGTTCTCACCGATGTACTGCGCGGACGCGGTACCCTGGGAAGGATCGGAGAAGCATACACGGAAGGCATTGTCGCCGGCTGTGATACAGTCAACAGCGGAGCCTGAAGGTGTCAGCAGGAACATATTGTCATTGGCAGCTTCCGCCTCAACAGCGATGCAGGGAGCAGAGGTAACGGAACCAAGAATCATGGTTGCGCCCCAGTCCTTCAGGGTGTTGTACGCGTTTACGGATTTCTCGGCGTCATGCTCGTCATCCTGGGGATTGAACTCCAGCATCGCGCCGTTTACGCCGCCTGCCTCGTTAATCTCATCTACAGCGATCTGAGCCGCGTTCATAACCGCGGAGCCATAAGCCGCAGCCGGTCCGGTCACAGGGCCGATACCGCCGATCTTAAAGGTAGCCGCATCGTCTGCAAAAACAGACATGGGAAGCATACTCACTGTCATGGCTGCCGCAGCGGCAACACCGATCACTTTTTTCCAGTTTCTCATAATGATTCTCCTCCTTAATCTTTTGCAGGCATCAGGAATCCGCCGGTTTTACTTAAAAATAGTCAAAAAGCCCACTGGATGTTCCAGCCGGCTTTGGCTCTCCCTGATGCATACGCTATTTTAATGTTAAAATTATAGCATTCTGTGTTTTTGATTGCAAGTATTAATTTATACAAATTTTAGAATTCACCGCGGCAAAATTATGTGAGCCCAAAAGCGCAGCAAAGGCCGCCGGAAATCCGGCAGCCTTCTTCTATGCAAAACCCTTCCGGGCCCTTTTTCATTTCTCAGTCAAAACGGATATTTACGCGATCGCTTTCTTGGCAATCTCTGCAAGAGCTGCGAATCCCTCTGCGTCGTTCACTGCCATCTCGGAGAGCATCTTGCGGTTGATGTCGATGTTCGCCAACTTCAGGCCGTGCATCATTTTGCTCGGTAGTTTGACAGTCTAACTGTATTGAATAATCTCAAAAGCCTTGATTGGCTTTATTTTTTTGTCAAAATTGAAAT
>CANQUG010000021.1 GCA_947626985.1 uncultured Lachnospiraceae bacterium
GCACAGGAGACTTTACAGGCGTCTGAAAATCAGGGGGGGGGTATTTTGCTCCGGGGACAGTAATGATACCCAGGAAGAGACCGCATATGCGGAAAAACTGTTCCAGGCGGACAGCCTGAGTGAAAAAGACCTTCCTATTGGAGAAACGGTGACTGTTCCGGAGTACCAGGAAGTGCTGTACAAGCTTGCCCTGGACGAACCGGGATATTATGTAATTGAGAGTAATGATTTAATTTTCAACACTTCTGTCTGGCTATATGATGATCCCGAGAAAAGAGAATCTTTTTTTGGGAAAACGACTACTACTTATGAACTGCTGTATTTCAAAGATGTTTTGGAACCATGTTATTTATATGTAAAATCATATGCTGACGCGGCTGTGCCGCTTACGCTTTACAAGGTTCCTGTTCAGGAGATGAAAGCAGGGGTAAAGTATACTGTATCCCCTGAAAAAGAGAGGTATTTGTTTAAGATACAGGCGGATGAGAAGGTACCGGCATATAGTTTTTATCACTATCCCATCAATTCTACTGTTGCTGTGGATGGTTATTTTTTAAGGGATGCTGATACCGGACATGCGCTTGATGCCATGTGGTCTTTTTCCGGAGATTCATATTCTATAGAACTGGAGCCGTCTGAAATCTGTTATCTGTGGATCGACAGCAGTAAACTGACTTCAGAAGGGACGATCTGCCGTGAGGAAGACCGTGAGAAAACGGAAGAAGAAAAAGTGATTGCCAAGTTTAAAGAACTTGAGCAGTCGAATAAATTGCCTGTGCTTTATGAAGCAACGAATTTTCCGGTAGTTCCGACGACAGAAATAATTCCGGAAAAAACTCAGACAGACTATGGGCTGGAATGGAAGATCTACTTGAAGTTTATTCCTAAAAGTTCAGGCGGTTATGTATATGTTTCTGAAGAAGCGAAACGTTCCCTGATTGAGGAAAGGATATTTGATTCAGAATTTCGTGCAGTGGGAGATGGGGATGATTTAACCGAAGGAAATACATATTATCTTGTGCTGCGTGATGATGCTAATAATTATGATCAGATTCCGGAAAAAATCCATTTGTATGCCGGATGTGTGGATCAGATTAACCTCAGTGTTGAAGGAAAACTTTCCAGAAATGTACTCTATCGCGGAGTGGACATAATCGGACTAGATAGTCCAGAGGATTTAAACGGTGGATATAATACACTTCCGGGAATCAGCGCAAAGCTGACCTATAGCTGGGGAGAAACAGAAATCGTCAGCTGTGCCGGGGGACGGGGACGTTTAGATTCGGGGTTTTTAAATTCCTGGATCGCTCCGATGCGTCTGAGATATTTTTTGGAAAAAAGCAGTGCCGAAGGAGTTTATAACGCAAGAATTGATTTGTTTTATGGAAGGGATGTTTTTGCTTCAGTACCGGTGGATGCCACTGTACAAGTTGCAGATATTTCAGAAGTGCCGATGCTGGAGAAAAGTGGAAAGATTGATGCCGTAGTGAATGCCATAGGAACCGGCTGTTTCCGTTTTAAGACAGGACAGGGAACGGAATATTCTTTTACTGATCCATGGTTGGTGGAGGATTGGCCATATGGCGGACATATTTCTATCGGAACGTCGTGGGATGGGCATTTTTCATCTGTTGAAGAAGAGGCAGAAGGTAAACGGGATGGAAATATTGTTACGTTTACCCTGAAACCGAATACCGAGTATTATGTTTTTATTGCTCCTAACTGGAATCCAAATGGGTCTCGATTTTTACCTGAACATCTTTTAACTGAAATGGAGATTACCGTTACAGAGAAGGATGCAGAGCCATATCCGTCGGTAACACCTGAAGTTACGGTAACACCAGATCCATCGGTAACGCCTGAAGTCACAGTAACGCCAGATCCATCGGTAACGCCTGAAGTCACAGTAACACCGGATCCGTCGGTAACGCCAGATCCGGAAGAAACGCCAATTCCTACTGCATCACCTGAACCGACGGAAACACCGGATGTGACAGTTACTCCGATTCCCGTTACACCAGAACCTACAGTAACACCGGATCCTACGGTGACACCGGGTCCGTCGGAAACGCCGACGCCAACGCAGGTTCCTTCTGCAACACCGACGCCGACTCCGACACAGGTTCCTACAGTAACACCAACACCCGACATTACGCTGACGCCTACTCCAGCCGCAGGAACGCCTGAATTGAAAATCACCGCAGAGCCCGGAACCAGAAAAGTGGTCTTCCACTGGGATTCTGTGACAGACGCTGACGGATATCAGATTTTCAGATGGAATCCTGAAAAGGGAAAATACGTCGGATTAAAGACAATTTTGGCTTCTTCCGGGGAACTTACATATGAAAGGCGTTTTGCCTTCGGGAAAAGTTATACTTTCAGGACGAGATCGTTTAAGCTTGATTCTGATGGAGTGACGCGGATTTACGGAGAATTTGGCCCTGAAATAACCGTTGAGATCCCACAGTACAGCAAATGGGTAAGGCCGCAGGTAAAGGCTTCTGTCAAGACAGCCCGCAGGAAAGTATACCTGGATTGGGAGAAGATAGACGGCGCGGATGGTTATAAGGTCTATATGTTCAATAAAGCAACAAAGAAATATGATCTTGTAAAGACAATTTCTGATCCCGACGTTACGTCTTATGTTCAGAGTAAACTGAACCCAGCGACCACTTATGCGTTCCGGGTCCGCTCCTTTGTAACGAAAGAAGATGGAACACAGGTTGATGGCAAAATCAGCGCGGCAGCGAAAGCGGTAACTCCGTCCCGGCGGGCTGCATAAAATACGGCAGCAGCATAAAAGTAACAAAAAGAATTATAAAAGCAGTATAAAAGCAGATAGAAAGCCTAGTGATCTGCCGCTGCAGCAAAAAAATACCCCCTCTCTCCCATATCCGGGAGAGAAGGGGATTTTTTTATCCATTATACAGCTGATAATATTTGCCTTTTTCTTCCAGCAGCTCCTCATGGGTACCGCGCTCGATGATGCGTCCCTGCTCCAGAACCATGATACAGTCGCTGTTGCGTACGGTGGACAGCCTGTGGGCGATAACGAAGGTGGTCCTTCCCTTCATCAGCTTATCCATACCGTCCTGCACCAGCTTTTCTGTACGGGTATCGATGGAACTGGTCGCTTCATCCAGAATCAGCACCGGCGGATCCGCCACAGCGGCTCTGGCGATGGAGAGCAGCTGTCTCTGGCCCTGGCTGAGGTTGGAGCCGTTGCCTCTCAGCATGGTATTGTAGCCTTCGGGAAGTCTCCGGATAAAGCCGTCCGCATTGGCCAGTTTGGCGGCTGCAATGACCTCCTCATCGGTGGCGTCCAGCTTGCCGTACCGGATATTTTCCATAACGGTGGCCGTGAACAAATTCGTATCCTGAAGAACGATTCCCATGGAGCGCCGCAGATCTGCCTTTTTAATCTTATTGATATTGATTCCGTCATACCGGATCTTTCCGTCCTGAATATCGTAGAACCGGTTCAGCAGGTTGGTGATGGTGGTTTTTCCCGCGCCGGTGGAGCCTACGAAGGCGATCTTCTGACCGGGGGTAGCGTACATCTTCACATCGTGGAGAACGATCTTATCCGGATTGTACCCGAAATCCACTCCGTCCAGAACCATATCGCCGGTGAGCTCCACGTAATCCGTGGTGTCCGTGGCCTTGTGATAATGCTTCCAGGCCCAGCGTCCGGTACGGTTGGGAGACTCCGTCAGCTTTCCGTCCTTCTCCACCGCATGAACCAGCGTCACATACCCATCGTCTGTCTCGGAGGGCTCATCCAGAAGGTCGAAGACACGCTTCGCGCCGGCCAGAGCCATGACGATGGAGTTGAGCTGCTGGCTTACCTGATTGATGGGCATGCTGAAGCTCTTATTAAAGGTAAGGAAGCTGGCCAGCCCTCCCAGGGTGAAGCCGCCGAAATTCTTGATGGCGAGAACGCCGCCCAGCATGGCGCAGAGCACGTAGCTCACATTGCCCAGCTGCGCGTTGCAGGGCCCTACGACGTTGACGAATTTGTTGGCGTTATCGGCGCTGACAAAGAGCTTCTGATTCAGCTCGTCAAATTTCTTAATATTTTCTTCCTCATGACAGAAGACCTTTACCACCTTCTGCCCCTCCATCATTTCCTCGATGAAGCCGTTCATGGCGCCCAGATTGGTCTGCTGCTCCACGAAATACTTGCCGCTCAGACCTGCCAGACGGCCGGTGACATTCATCATCACCACCACCATGAGCACGGTAAGGATGGTCAGAGGAATGCTGAGGATGATCATGCTTATGGCAACGCTCACCACCGTAATGATACTGTTGAGTATCTGCGGAAAGCTCTGGCTGATCATCTGCCGGAGGGTATCGATATCGTTGGTGTAGATGGACATGATGTCTCCGTGAGGATGGGTGTCAAAATATTTCACAGGGAGAGTTTCCATCTTGGCAAACATCTGGTTTCGCAGGTCACGAAGGGAACCCTGGGTGACAAAGATCATAATCCTGTTATAGGTATACGCGGCCGCCACGCCGATGGCGTAGAAGCAGGCCACTCTTCCGATGGCTGCAGCCAGGGGACCGAAGTCCGGATGATCGCTTGCCAGAAGCGGAAGGATATAATCATCGATGAGGGTTCTGGTAAACATGGTACCCTGAACATTAGCCAGCACCGAGGCAAAGATGCACACGATCACGACGATCATATGAATCTTGTAGGTTTTCAGGACAAAGCCCCATACCCGCATCAGGAGCTTGCCGGGATTTTCCACTTTTTTTCCGGGCATCCGCATATTTCTCATGCCCCGGGGACCGGGACCATTGGGACGTGGACTCATGATTTTTCACCTCCTGCCATATGTTCGTCAAAGTCGCCGCCGCCTTCCATCTGAGACTGATAAACCTCCTGGTAGATGGCGTTGGAGGCCAGCAGCTCCTCGTGAGTTCCGAAGCCGTCGATCTCGCCGTTTTCCATGACGATGATCCGGTCGGCGTTCTGAACGCTGGAAATTCTCTGAGCGATGATCAGCTTTGTGGTATCGGGAATTTCCTGGGCAAAGGCCCTGCGGATCTTCGCGTCCGTAGCGGTATCCACGGCGCTGGTGGAGTCGTCCAGAACCAGAACCTTCGGCTTTTTCAAAAGAGCGCGGGCGATGCAGAGACGCTGCTTCTGACCGCCGGAAACATTGCTTCCGCCCTGCTCGATATAGGTGTGGTATTTGTCCGGCATTTTTTCAATAAATTCATCGGCGCAGGCTAGCTGACAGGCACGGATGCACTCTTCCTCGCTGGCTTCCTTATTTCCCCAGCGGAGGTTATCCAGAATGGTGCCGGAGAACAATACGTTTTTCTGCAGCACTACGGAAACCTGATTCCGAAGAGCCTCCATCTGATATTTGCGCACATCGATGCCGCCCACCTTCACGGAACCGTCCGTCACGTCGTAAAGCCTGCTGATCAGATTCACCAGACTGGACTTGGCGCTTCCGGTTCCGCCGATGATTCCGATGGTTTCCCCGGAATGGATATGAAGATTGATGTCCTTCAGCACATGCTCCTGGCTGTTCTTTTTATAGCTGAAGTTTACATGGTCAAAGTCGATGCTTCCGTCCGGCACTTCCATGACGGGATTCTCCGGATCGGTGAGGTCCGCCTTCTCATTGAGAACTTCCGCGATACGTTCTGCGCTGGCGGTACTCATGGTCACCATGACAAAAATCATGGACAGCATCATCAGACTCGAAAGGATATTCATACAGTAAGCCAGAAGACTCATAAGCTCTCCGGTAGTGAGAGAGCTTCCCACGATCATCTTCGCTCCCAGCCAGCTGATGCCCAGAATACAGCTATAAACAGTAAACTGCATAACCGGCATGTTCATAACCACCAGTTTTTCCGCGCGGATAAACATCTCGTACAGCTTCCCGCAGGCAGCCTGGAACTTGGTGGTCTCGTAATCTTCCCGGACAAAGGCCTTCACGACGCGGATACCGGTGATATTTTCCTGCACACTGGCATTCAGATCGTCGTATTTGGAAAATACCTGTTTGAAATAGCGGGTGGCGTGGCTCATGATGTACATCAGAACAGCGCTCAGAAAGATAACCGCGATAAGGTAAATGCTGGCAAGCTTTGCGTTTACCAGAAAGGCCATGGTCATGGCGCAGATCAGACTGGCCGGCGCACGGGTAAACATACGCAGAAGCATCTGATAGGCGTTCTGAATATTGGTCACATCCGTGGTAAGACGGGTGATCAGACCGGCAGTGCTGAACTTGTCGATGTTGGAGAAGGAGAAGGTCTGAATATTGTCAAACATGGCCTTCCTTAAATTTCGGGCGAAACCGGTGGAAGCCCTTGCTCCGAAGGTACCGCCCAGGATTCCGGTAAGAAGTCCCAGAAGCGCCAGGACCGCCATCACCGCGCCCATGCGGAAAATATGGCCCATATCGCCCTTTTCCACACCGTTGTCAATGATGGACGCCATTACCAGGGGAATCATGGTCTCCAGAAGCACTTCCAGAATCATAAAGACGGGAGTGAGAATGGAGGCCCTCTTAAATTCCTTCACCTGACTAAGCAGTGTTTTAATCATGGGGTGAATCTCCTTTCATATAATGTATCGCCGGCAGCGTGCGGCCGGAAGACCGCTCCTGCCGTGAGAAGAGACTGTCTTCTCAATCTATGTAAAGCAGCGCGCAGGAAAAATTCCTTCACACAGAGGATGCCTTTCCGGTACAGATCATACATGGCAAACGAAAATCGTTTTAGCGTTCCGTATAATCAGTGTCCGCGGGCAGACTCTGTTTCCTGTGCTGCAGTGTGCGCTTCATCTGTTTCTTCGGAATTGCAGGGATGAGAGCAGAAGGGAGATCCTTCGTTCAGGCCTTGTGAAATATTCTCCCGGATCCTTTCCACCGTCTCAAAGAAAATCCTCATGTCCTCAGGGGAGATCCCTCCCTTTAAAATCTCCTCCATTCTGGCAAAGTTCTCCATGGTAGCGATCTGAAGCCGGATTCCCTGTTCCGTAAGGACCAGCCGCTTCAGCCTGGCGTCTGAGGGAACCGGTTCTCTGTTCAGAATCCCGTGCTTTTCCATCACCTGAAGAACTCCCGTGGCGGTGGAGCGGGCCATATGAAAATGGGCCTCGATATCCTTCTGAAAAATATTTTCTTTCTGACGGTCATACAGAAAACCGATGACCCAGCTCTGAGTAATGGTCAATCCCTCCTTCTCAAAGAGAGAATTGATCAGCTGTCCGATCATCCGGTCCAGTGTATGAACCTCGTATCCCACACGCTTCTGTTCCTGCTCCATGCTATCCTCTTTTCCTGTAAAGACCGCGATGATCCTCCCAAAAGAATCCGCTTCCTGCCGCAGCCATTCTTCCGGCAGCAGATTCCGCCGCAGTATTTCTCTTAGAAACGAAAAAAGTTCGAACCCGAATTGTTAGGGTTCGAACAGATTATAGTGTTGCCGTATCCATTTGTCAACAGAGAAATCAAAAACTAAATTTGAACTTTTTGTGAAAAAAGGTTCTGTATATTTTATAAGCCAACAACGGGAAAAGCTTCTGTACATTTTGTGAGCTGACAACGATAAAAGATCTGTTTATATATTTAAGCTGACACAAGTCTTCTGGAAGATCAGGCAGGGAGAGGGGCCTTCCCCGGCGGACTGCCTTTGCAGGAGTCCTTAGAACAACTTAGGTCCTGGGATTTTGCGTTATGTCCCCGAATCATGTTGTCTGAGCCAGCGCGCGGTCACATCCGGAGCCTTTCGGCACGAATGCGGCAGTGCGATGAGCGAGTTCATGATTCGGGGACATGCTTTTAGCAAAATCTCAGGACCTTAGTTGTTCTTGGGCTCCGAAACAGCAGTCCGCCGGGGAAGGCCCCTCTCCCTGCCGTCCGTCTCCCGCTTTTTTCTCAATTACTCAACTAACTGGAAGAGTCTGTCGCAGTGATGTTTTGTACAGGTCCATCTCCCGCTTTAGAACATAATCTGATGAGGCAGACGGAATCCGTCAAACACAGGCATTCCGAACTTCTCTTCGTTATACTTGTCAATATTATTGCACATGGACAGATAAGCCCCCGGATAAACGCTTCCAGGGCCGCCCTGAGCGATACAGGGAATAAAGTAATTCATACCGCAGGCCTCCATAACCATAGTGGACGCCTTCCTGGTATCCTCATCCGTCCATCCCTCGAAGTCCATAAACTTATTATCAATACCGCCCATAATGGTGATATCCCCGCCGAACTTCTTAATCAGATCCGGAATCTCATTGGCCCATACGGCACCCTGCCAAACATCGATGCCCATCTCGATCATATCCGGAACCAGAGTAGCGGCATAGCTGTCGGAATGATGAATCACCAGCTCCACGCCATGATTGTGATAATATCCGTAAATCTCTTTGTAAGCGTCTTTATAGAAATCATCGAACATATCCACGGACATAAAGGTACTCTTGGCGCTTCCCCAGTCATCATGATGGAAAATGGCGTCGGGTTTCAGCTTGTCGCAGATGAGCTCCGCAAGACGCAGCTCCCACTCGGTAAGATATTTGATCAGATCATGCATCTCATCCGGATACTCATACAGATTGATCAGAGCCTCCTCAATACGAAGAAAATGATGGCACTGCTCGAAGAGACCGGGAGCAATAAAGGTGGCCTTGTAGGCTTTCGAACCGTCCACAGCATCATAAGCGGCCTTCATCATATCCCACTCTGCCTGGGGGAAATCCAGGGACGGAGCCGTTACATAGTCTTTCCAGTGCTCGATATCCTTGATCAGAAGATGAGCGTCGTCCTGTACAGGGAACTGTCCCGGCGTGCCCTTGGGGAAGGAATTATAAACGCCCCACGCGTTCTTCACCATGGTATCGCCCGGCTTTAACAGAGCGTCATGCAGCGCCCGGGGATCAAAAAGAAGCTGAACGGCCTCATATTGATTTACGAAACGCTCGGGTTTTCCGCCCTTTTTGATACACTCGCGCATGTTTTCCTTTGCATTTAACATAATACTAATCCTCCGCTGAAATTTATTCAGAATACTCTCCATATTCTGTCTGATAAGAATTATTGTATTCTTTATTTTTATGAAAGAAAATCCATGGATATGATTGAAGTTTTATGAAAAACATCGTACACTATGTACGACGGCAAAAAAGAATTCCCTGATCCTTCGGAGGACCAGCCCTCCGGGGACGGAACAGACATCCGCGGCGTCGGAATCTTTGCATCGGAATACAATCATAAACCGCAGCCATGCCCGACAGATACGGACAAAAAGAGAGGAGAAGCAGCGCCCATGAAAATCAACGCCACTTTACTGTTCCATGAGATGCAGCTGTATTTCCAGGTGGATTACATGGAAATCTCATCCAGGTGCTTCGTAAAAACACCGATGTTTTATAATATATTTTTTGACATGGACGAACACATTGTATTGGTACAGGGGGAGCAGCTGGAGGAATGCCTGAGCCGGGTGCATAATTCCATCATCATCTGTCTGGACCGGGTGGCGCAGCTCCCTCCCGTGGGAGAAAACGACCTGATCGTTCTCAACGACCCCATGTCCGGCAGGATGGCCTTTAACATTCTGAATCACATTCTGGAGAAATTCCAGGAATGGGAGGCTGCCATGAACGACGTCCTCTACAAAAAGCGCAGCTTCCAGGACATGGTGGACCTCACCGGCGAGATTGCGGGGCTGCCCATCGCCCTTATGGACACGAATTTCCGTTATATCGCCTACAGCAAAGGCTCCGACATTTACATGGACGATTATGTGACCCCGGACAATTCCCTCACCTCCGAGGCCATTGAAGCTCTGCGGAAAAGCAGAGACTTCATGGAGCTGGAGCAGCTTCACGAGGCGTTTGTGACCAGTGCCATTGAACCGCTGGTCTGTAAAAATCTTTTTTTTCAGGGAATCTACGTGGGAAGACTGGCGGTGATCCTCAGAAACGAGATGGAGGACAGAGAATATTACAAGACTCTGTTTGAACAGGCCGCGCCTTTTCTGGAGGAGCTCTACGCACAGTACAACAGTTTTGAAAACGTAAATCAGCAATACCGGGACGCCCATCATTTTTTAACGCTTATCCTGACCCAGAAACCGGCGGACAGACGGCGGTTCCATGAGCTGATGAAAAATCTGGGCGCTCTGGAGCAGGATCGATGGCAGATTATGGTTTTGTCGGCGGAGAACCGAAGCTCCTCCATGTACAGCCGGTCTTTCATCTGTTCGGAGATCGAACACAGAATACCGGGGAGCTATGTGATCGTTTTGGACGAACAGATCACTGTTCTTTTTAATCAGGACCTGTACGTCAGAAAACACGGGGAGGACGGCTTTCAGGAACTGGGAGATATCCTGCAGATGATCCATTTTCACGCGGGGATCAGCCGTTCCTTTACGGAGATCACCGGTTTTGAAAATGTGTGCTTCGCACATCGCCAGGCCGTATATGCGGAGCGGAAGCTGGCTCCGGCCGATTCGGACAGGCTTCTTCTTTTTGAGCGCTGCGCACTGGATTATCTGGTGACGTACGGCGGGAGAGAGACGGTTTTTGAACAGATCTGCCATCCTGCCCTCCTGCGGCTGAAAGAATATGACAGGCTCCACAATACATCCTTTATCAGGACGTTGTACACCTATCTTTCCTGCAACATGAACGCGGTGAAAACAGCCGGGATGCTGTTTATTCACAGGAGCTCCTTTATCAACCGTATGCAGAGGATTCACCAGCTGGTATCACTGGAGCTGGAGGATCCGGAGGAGAGGCTGTATCTGAATTTGTCCTTCAAAATTTTTAAAACGGAGTTATTGTAATCGCTTCTCCGGCAGCTGAGCCAGCACAATAGCGCTGAACATAATCACGCATCCCAGAAGCTCCCGCGAGCTGAGGCGCTGTCCCAGAATCAGCCATCCGGCTATAACGGAAATACAGGATTCCAGGCTGAGAATCAGAGAAGCCACAGTGGGATTCATATTTTTCTGTCCCACAATCTGCAGGGTATAGGCCACCCCGCAGGACATGGCTCCCGCGTAGAGGATCGGCTTCCACGCCGCCAGAAGCTGAGACATCCGCGGATGCTCCAGGATGAGTGCGGGAATCCCGGACAGAATCCCGGACACCAGAAACTGTATGCAGGACATCTTTACCCCGTCCGCTTTCGGAGAAAAATAATCGATCACCAGAATGTGCAGGGAAAATAAAAAGGCGCAGACCATCACCAGAATATCTCCCTTTCCGATGGAAAAACCGTCCCGAATGCAGAGCAGATAAAGACCCAGAAGGGCCATTCCCACAGCCCCCCACACAAAGGAACTGCATTTTTTCCCCAGAAATATTCCAAGCACCGGCACGATGACGATATAACAGGCCGTGATAAATCCGGCCTTTCCCACGGTGGTGTACTTGATTCCAAACTGCTGGAAATTGCTTGCCAGACAGATGAATATTCCGCAGGAGATCCCTCCCGCGATGAGATCCTTCCGGTTTTCCCGGCCCCGGGATTCCGGATTCTCCCGTTTCCTTCTGAAATCCATCACAAGGATCACCGGGAGAAGCACTGCCGACCCGATGAGGCTCCTGGCGGCATTGAAGGTAAATGCCCCCACATAATCCATCCCCACGCTCTGGGCCACAAAAGCCACTCCCCAGATGAGAGCGGCCAGAAGAAGAATCAGTGAATTTTTCAGTTTCAAAGATTGTTTTTTCATATCCAGCCTCACATATCCAAAAGTCAGCCTGATCTGCCGCAGACGCGCATTTTAAGGGAAGCGGCATCAGAAAACTTTCAGTCCTTCCCTGCTTCCGTCTTTGGCACGCCGACGTTCATTATAGCAGAAATACCGGAGCAATGGAATGGATGAGTCATATTTTTTGTCTCTAAAAATATCAGAAACATTTCTCCTCCAGGAAGGAAAACACCTTCCCGAAATATCCCTCCGGGTCCATGGAGTAGGAACTGCCGTGGCCCGCGCCTTCCACCACCAGAAGATCTTTGGGGGCGGGGCAGGCATCATAAAGCTTATAAACCATATCCGTATGTACGAAATTATCCGCGGAGCCATGGATAAAGAGCATGGGCACCCGACATTTTTTCACCTGCTCCAGAGCGGAGGCCTCCCCGAAGGAATAGCCCGCCTTCACTTTGGAGAAGGCACTGGCGGCGTAGAGGACAGGGAAGGGCGGAAGGTGGAAGAGGTAGTTCAGCTCATCCGAAAAAATATCCCACACCGAGGTATATCCGCAGTCCTCAACCACGCCCTTCACCTGAGGCGGCAGCTCTTCCCCTGCGGTCATCATTACAGTGGCTCCTCCCATGGAAACTCCGTGAAGAATGATCTCGGCCCGGGGATCCAGCTCCAGCAGCCAGGAGATCCAGTCCAGCACATCCAGCCGGTCCGGCCATCCCATACCTATGTATTTCCCTTCGCTTTCCCCGTGGGCCCGCATATCCGGCATCAGGGCATTATATCCCTTTTCGCCGTAAAAGGCGGCGATGTTCTGCATGTCTGTCCGCCTTCCCGTGTATCCGTGAACGGTGAGAACCCAGCGGTGACTGTCTCTGTCCGTCCAGGCGACGTCCGCCTTCAGTTTCAGTCCGTCCCGGGAGGTGAGCTCCGCCGGTTCCATTTCAGCTTCCGCGAGCCATGCTTCCCTTCTGCTGCGGATCCCAGTCATATTGTTTTCCATGACAGCCTGATCCTCTGCCTTCACGATGGAATCCGGCGCGACCGACATATTTACGTTTTCCTTGTGGGCGATGGCAAAGTCCGTCAGATAGTTTCCGGCCACAGCCAGGACGCCTGCCAGAAGAACCAGCAGAACCGCTATGATTCTGATCCCTGTTTTTTTCATTTTTATCCCGCTCTTTCTCCGATGTATTTTACGGTATGCTGCTTACTTTTTACGCCGTATACCTTTCATGCCGCTGTGCCGTTGTACTTTTACCTGAACGCACAATTCGCACAGCCGGAAAGTATTTTTCCTGGTTCTTATTTTATCATATCATCTGATTCCGCTACAATCCATGAAACACTGGAATCCAGAAATTGCCGGAAAAAAGGGCTGCGTGTCCCGCAGCCCGATAAAACCCATAGCCGTCACGCCTTCTGATCCAGCGTAAACCAGAAAGCCACTCCGTTATCGTAATTCTGCACCCCGTATTCCTGATGCAGCCCTTCCATAATAGCCTTCACGATGGAAAGCCCGATCCCGCTTCCCCCGTATTCTCTGGTCCTGGCCTTATCCACCTTGTAAAATTTATTCCACACCATAGGCAGATCCGCCTCGGGAATGGGCTGACCTGTATTGAATACGGTCACCCGCACCCGTTCGCCCTCGTCCGCGATCTTTATTTCAATCTGATGCTCCCCCTCCAGATGATTCAGAGCATTGCTCACATAGTTGGTGACGACTTCCTCGATCTTGAATTCATCCGCCCATACAAACACAGGCTGCTCCTGCTCGAAGATCACCCTGGCTTCCTTCTGCTGAATGAGAATATCCATGGACTGGAGCACGCCGCGGATAAGGGGCACCAGATCAAAGTGTTCCATCGTCACCTCGTCCCGGCCGGATTCCAGCTGATTGAGAGTGAGAAGATTTTTCACCAGCTTGTTCATTCTGGCGGATTCATCCATGATTACGTCGCAGTAGAATTCCCGGCTTTCCGGATCGTCGGAAATATTTTCCTTAAGGCCCTCCGCGTATCCCTGAATGAGAGCGATGGGAGTTTTCAGCTCGTGGGAAACATTGTCCAGAAATTCCTTCCGCATCTGATCGATCTTGATTTTGTCAGCAATATCCTGCTTCAGTTTATTGTTGGCGGATTTCAGCTCGGAGATGGTCCTCTCCAGCCGGCGGGACATGCTGTTGAAATTGTCGCCCAGAATGTCGATCTCGTTCCCCGCCCTGCTGGAATATCTGGCGTTGAATTCCAGCTGGCTCATGCGCTGGGAGAGCACCGTCAGCTCCCGGATGGGCTGCGTGATCCGGTTGGTGCAGACCCAGATCACGATTCCGCTGAGGAGAAGGATGAACAGACCCACGAAGAAGTAAAACTTATTGGAAATGGCGGCGCTTTCCTCCATGCTCTCCAGAGGAGTCCGGATCAGGAAGAAATTTCCGCTGAGCAGGGAGCCCCAGGCCTCCACGTAATCCATCCCCGCGTAGCGGTCGTGAACCTGCTGGATCACATAGCTGTCCGTCTGGTCCAGAATGTGCACCCCCGTGTTCTGCACGTCCAGATACACATATCCGAACAGCCGCTCCTGCAGCATGCTTTTATTGTCCCCCACATGGGCGATCCTCTGATTGTCCCGGGAGATGATCACCCAGGAAAGATTATTGCCGGAGCTGGCTCTGCGCAGGTCCGCGGGGACCTCCACCTCCTCCCGCTGGCCGTTATCGTAGAGCTCCTCCTGAGTATCCAGCTGTTCCAGAGAACAGACTGCCTGCTGGAGCACCTTGGCCTTTCTGGAAATATAGTAGCGTTCCAGAAACAGCGCGTTGATCACGGTGATGGACAGCAGGGTCAGAAGAAACAGTCCGATGAACAGCGCGGCGATCTGATTTCGAATGGAGCGGGCCTTTTTCTGCTTTTTTAACCCCTGTTTCAAATCAGCTGTGAACTTCAAATTTATACCCCATTCCCCACACGGTCTTGATGTATTCGCCCTTTTCGCCCATCTTGCTGCGAAGCTTCTTTACGTGGGTATCAATGGTCCTGGCGTCCCCGAAGTAGTCATAATTCCATACGGAGTTCAGGATCTTTTCTCTGGAGAGAGCGATCCCCTCGTTTTCCAGGAAATAGGTGAGCAGTTCAAATTCCTTGAAGCTCAGCTCCATGGGCTTTCCGTCCACGGAGGCCAGGTGGGCCGTTTTGTCGATGACGATGCCGCCGGAGCTGATCACGTCCTGGGCGGCGTCCTGTCCGGAACGGCGGAGGATGGCTTCCACCCGGGCCACCAGGATCTTGGGGCTGAAGGGCTTGGAAATGTATTCGTCCACTCCCAGCTCGAAGCCCAGCAGCTCGTCCCGCTCGTCTCCCCGGGCGGTCAGCATGATAATGGGCATTTTGGAATTTTTGCGCACCTCCCGGCAGACCTCCCATCCGTCCATTTTGGGCATCATCACGTCCAGGATCATCAGGGCGATATCCTTTTCCTTATAGAAGATATCCATGGCCTCCTCGCCGTCGGCCGCTTCCAGGACCTGGAAGTTCTTTTTCGTAAGGAAGTCCTTTACCAGCTTCCGCATTCTGCTCTCGTCGTCCACTACTAAGATTTTCAGAGTTTCCATAATTCCTCCTTGGAGCTTCTGTCTCTTTACTAAATGCTGTTTATGGTGTTAAACGCTGCTTATGATGTTAAACGCTGTTTTATGATGTACAACACTGTTTATAATGCTGAATCTGTTTATGATGTTTTCCGGCAGTATTTTTTATCAGAGGATTCACCCGCTGAAAGGGTCCCATTTCCCTGGGGCAGAATCATAAAATATCCGTTCTTACTATAGCAGAGATTTATGACGCTTCTGTGAATTCCGGACACAAAAAAACCAATCAAATAAAATTTGATTGGTTCTTTTACATAGGTGAATTCGGAGAAAGGAAGAACCGAATTCCGGAACAACGACAACTGAGCAGCCAGTACGGGAATCGAACCCGTGTTTCCGCCGTGAGAGGGCGGCGTCTTAACCCCTTGACCAACTGGCCATGTTCAACCGACTCGCTTAGTATATACTACTTTGTCGGAAGATGCAAGCTTTTTTTGAAAAAATATTATTAAGTTATTATTTCGAAGATGTTACAATGTGAGAAAAAACTTGCGCAGGCCGGGTAAATATGAGATTATAGTTAAATATAACTGCCGGCGTATCGGTCTGATCTGTGTTCTGCGCGCCGGTTCCGGCCGGACGGAGGAGCGGGAGGATGCCCGTTTCAGAGTGCGGCGGTGTGATTTTGCCGGATGAGGGCGACAAAGGAGGAGAGTTATGAAGGTATTTGAAAAATCGTCAAAGCTTGACAATGTACTATATGATGTGAGAGGCCCTGTGGTGGATGAGGCCGGAAGAATGGAGGAGAACGGGATGGAGGTCCTGAAGCTGAATATCGGCAATCCCTATCCCTTCGGATTTTCCGCGCCCCAGGAGGTGATCCTGGATATGATGAGCAATATCCGTACTTCCCAGGGCTATTCCGATTCCAAAGGGATCTTTTCCGCAAGAAAGGCGATCATGCAGTATTCGCAGCTGAAAGGAATTCCCGGAGTTGCCATCAGTGATATCTATACGGGCAACGGCGTGAGCGAGCTGATCAATCTCTGCATGCAGGCTCTTCTGAACAACGGCGATGAAATTCTGATCCCGTCGCCGGACTATCCTCTGTGGACGGCCACCGCTACGCTGGCCGGAGGCAAGGCGGTGCATTACATCTGCGACGAGCAGTCGGAATGGAACCCGGATATCGGGGACATCCGCAGCAAGATTACGGACAGAACCAAGGCCATCGTCATCATCAACCCCAACAATCCTACGGGAGCGGTTTATCCCAGAGAGATCCTGGAACAGATTGTGCAGATCGCCAGGGAAAATGAGCTGATCATCTTTTCCGATGAGATCTATGACCGGCTGGTGATGGACGGATACGAGCACACATCTATCGCGTCTCTGGCGCCGGATGTGTTCTGCGTGACCTTTTCCGGACTTTCCAAGTCCCATATGATCGCGGGCTTCCGGGTGGGCTGGATGATCCTCAGCGGGGCCAAGCACAAGGCGAAGGGCTACATAGAAGGACTGAACATGCTGTCTTCCATGCGCCTGTGTTCCAATGTGCCCGCCCAGTCCATCGTGCAGACTGCTCTGGGAGGATACCAGAGCGTAAACGAGTATATCCGGCCGGGCGGACGGGTATATGAGCAGAGGGATTTCATCTACAATGCCCTGACGGACATTCCGGGCATTACCGCGGTGAAGCCCAAGGCGGCCTTTTATATTTTCCCGAAGCTGGATATCGAAAAATTCGAGATCGTCAACGACGAGCAGTTTGCCCTGGATTTCCTCCACGAAAAACAGGTGCTCATCGTTCCGGGCAAAGGCTTTAACTGGGGAGTTCCGGACCATTTCCGCATCGTTTATCTGCCCAATGTGCGCCAGCTGGGAAAGGCCATGGACAAGCTCAGGGATTTCCTGAGCACCTACAGACAGGGGAGAGTGTGAGAGTCCGATAGTTTTCCTGCTTTTTCCTGTTATCTGAAAAGATTATGAATTTTCAGATATAGACCGGAAAGGGATTTAATGCTATAATAAAAAAGATTTTACATAAGTAAGCGGACGCAAAAAAGGAAAGCGAATGAGGAGGGACGAAAATCGGCAGAATTCAGAAAGGGGAATTTATTTTATGACAGGATTTAATATGAAAGTAACGCCGCAGATTGAAAGACTCACAGACATCTGTAAGGACCACAGCACCATTGAACTGTCCAACTACGGACTGTATGACGTGAAGCGGGGACTGAGGGACATTAACGGAAAGGGCGTCCTGGCCGGTCTCACCCAGATCTCCAACGTGCAGGCCACCCGGGTGGTGGACGGGAAGGAGGTTCCCTGCGCCGGGGTTCTTTCATACCGCGGATACGATATCAAGAAACTGACGGAAGGCTTTGTAAGGGACAGACGCTTCGGCTTTGAGGAGACCGCCTATCTCCTTCTGTTCGGAGTGCTGCCGGATGAGGCGGAACTGAGAGATTTTGGCAGGCTGCTGGCGGAACAGCGGTCCCTGCCCAGGAATTTTGTGAGAGATGTGGTGATGAAGGCGCCTTCCAAGGACATCATGAACGCTCTGTCCAGAAGCGTGCTCACCCTGTATTCCTATGATAAGAACCCGGACGACATTTCCCTGCCCAATGTGCTGCGGCAGTGTCTGAACCTGATCTCCGTGTTCCCGCTGCTCTCGGTGTACGGCTATCAGGCCTATAATCACTACATCAGAGGAAAGAGCCTTTACATTCATAATCCTAAAAGAGAATTATCCACGGCGGAGAATCTTCTCCGGATGCTCCGGCCGGATAAAAAATATACGGATCTGGAAGCGCGGATCCTGGATCTGGCGCTCATTCTCCACATGGAACACGGCGGCGGCAATAATTCCACCTTTACCACCCATGTGGTGTCCTCCTCCGGAACGGACACCTATTCGGCCATCGCGGCGGCCCTGGGCTCTCTCAAGGGTCCCAAGCACGGCGGCGCCAACATCAAGGTGGTAAGCATGTTCCAGGATATGAAAAAGGAGATTAAGGACTGGACGGACGAGGAGGAAGTGGGGGCTTATTTAAAACGGCTTCTCCACAGGGAAGCCTTCGACAGGATGGGACTGATCTACGGTATGGGACATGCCATATATTCCGTGTCGGATCCCAGAGCGGAGGTTTTAAAGAGCTTCGTGGAATCCCTTGCCAGAGAAAAGGGAAGGATGAAGGATTACGCTCTCTATGCCACGGTGGAGCGCCTGGCGCCTCAGATCATCGCCCAGGAACGGAGAATCTACAAGGGCGTCAGCGCCAATGTGGACTTTTACAGCGGTTTTGTGTACAGCATGCTGGACCTTCCGCTGGAGCTGTACACGCCCATCTTTGCCGTGGCGCGTATCGTGGGATGGAGCGCCCACCGCATGGAGGAGCTGATCAATACGGATAAGATCATCCGTCCCGCATACAAGAACATTCTACCTCCGGCAGATTACGTTCCGCTGGCGGAGAGATAAAAAGGAAGCGGCAGAAATGTTTCGATGCTTTTTTCCGGACGAGTACCGGAACTCCACCTATGAAATTGATTTTGAACAGCTGTACCGGGAGGGGTACAGAGGACTGCTGTTCGATATTGACAACACTCTGGTGCCTCACGGCGCGCCGGCGGACGACAGGGCGAAGGCCCTGTTCCGGCGTCTGAGGAAGCTGGGATTCCGCAGCTGTTTTTTGTCAAATAATAAGATCGGCCGGGTATCGTCTTTTAATGAGGACATCGGAGAAATATTTATTGAAAACGCCCATAAGCCTTCCGTGGGCAGCTATCTCAGGGCCATGGAGCTACTGGGCACAGACAGGTCCAATACCATCTTTATCGGAGATCAGCTTTTTACAGATATTTACGGTGCAAAGCGGGCGGGGATCCGCAACATTCTGGTGAGACCGATACATCCCCGGGAAGAAATTCAGATCGTACTAAAAAGATATTTGGAAAAAATTGTTCTATACTTTTACCTGAAGGAGGAGGGGACTTCATGAACCATATCGTAATTATTGGATTTATGGGTTCAGGAAAGACGAGAGTGGGCAAAAGACTGTCTCAGGATCTGGGAGTGCCGTTCATAGACGTGGACAGGGTGGTAACCGCGAAGCTGAATATGTCTATGAAGGAAATCTTCCAGCGGTTTGGAGAACCTTTTTACCGTGCATTGGAGACGATGACTATTAAAGAACTGGCGGGGGATAAGGAGCGGAAGGTGGTTTCTCTGGGCTCCGGAGTTCCCCTGCTGGAACAGAATCAGAAGTATCTGAAGGAACTGGGCGTCATCGTTTATATCAGGGGTTCCTATGAAACTCTGCGGAAGAGACTGGAAAACTCCAGTTCCAATCCCTTTTTGGATGATGAGGATCAGGAGGAAAAACTGAAAAAGCTCATCAGGCAGAGGGATCCGGTTTACGCGAAATACGGGGACATCGAGGTGGTCACCGGCGTGAAGCCTTTTGAGGGTCTGATCAGGGAAATTGAGGAGAAATTGGAGCCGTATTTAAAAAAGTAGTTGAAAAAAAGCAAGAGGTATTATAGAATAACTCGTAGTGAAATTGAAAAAGTGAAATCGAATAAGATACTTAATTTAGAGGAGGAAAACATTTTATGATTTCAGCAGGTGATTTCAGAAACGGCGTCACACTTGAAATTGACGGCAATGTATGCCAGATCGTGGAATTCCAGCACGTAAAGCCGGGCAAGGGAGCGGCCTTTGTCAGAACCAAATATAAAAATATCATCACGGGAGCCGTGTTGGAGAGGTCCTTCCGTCCTACTGAGAAATTCCCCCAGGCGCGTATTGACAGAGTGGATATGAGCTATCTGTATAATGACGGAGAGTTCTATAATTTCATGAACAATGAGACCTTCGATCAGGTTGCCCTTACGGCGGATCAGGTGGGGGATTCTCTGAAATTCGTGAAGGAAAATGAGATCGTGAAGATTTGTTCCCATAACGGCAACGTGTTCGCCATCGAGCCGCCGCTGTTCGTGGAGCTGGAGGTTGTGGAGACCGAGCCCGGCTTCGCCGGAAATACCGCTCAGGGCGCTACCAAGCCCGCTATCGTGGAGACCGGCGCTCAGGTAATGGTTCCCCTTTTCGTGAACCAGGGAGACAAGCTGAAGATCGATACCAGAACCGGCGAGTATCTGTCCAGAGTATAATGATATAAACAGGGGCTGTGAGAAAATGAGGCGGAAAATTCCATTTCTCACGGCCCTTCTATTGTTTTCATATAATGCCAGACAGGCATTGCTTATATTCAATATAACAGAAGGTATACGATTTCCTTTTTTCTCGAACTTTCCCGTACGAATAGCCCTTCCTTATTCCGGACTTTCATGGTAGGTTATATACACAATCTTAGCAGTATCATACAGGATACATGTTGTCTGCAATGACAGAAAGGGGCGGTATATGACCAGCAAACTGAAAAGTTACTTTCCAATGATCCGTACACAAGAGGAGATTCTGAAGGAGATCAGAGAAAACAGGAAACTGTCCTACATATTTGATTCCTGGGAGGAGAAACGCCGGCAGGAATTTCTGGATTCCTGCAGCGGAGTAAAAGGCGTCAAACTGCTTTATGATTCCTTTTTTAAAGCTGTCGTGGACCCGGAAAGGGATCCGGAGAGACTGAGCGGACTGCTGACTCTTATTCTGGAGAAGAAAGTGCGGGTAGTATCCGTGCTGCCTCATGAAGGCGGGCGGATTACACCCAGGACTCTCGTGGTGATGGACATTATCGTACAGCTGCGGGACGGAAGCCTGACCACAGTGGAGGTTCAGAGGTACGGCTATGCTTTTCCGGGACAGAGGGCAGCGTGTTACTTGGCGGATATGCTTCTGAGACAGTACAGACAAAAGAGGGACGAGGCCGCTGCAAAGAAAAAGCGTATGAGTTACAAAGCGATCAAACCCGTATATACGATTGTCCTGTATGAACAGAGCCCGGGGGAGTTCGGCAGATTTCCTCATAAATATATCCACAGGTTCAGCCAGTGTTCGGACACGGGACTGGAGATGGAACTGCTGGAGAAATACGTGTTTATTGCCCTTGACAATTTCAAAAACATCATCCAGAATAGAGGTATCAGAAACAGACTGGAGGCCTGGCTGGCATTTCTCTGTATGGATGAACCGGAATGGATCCTGCGGATTATCGAAAAGTATCCCCGGTTCAGAGTCATGTATGAGGAAGTATATGAGATGTGCCGGAATTTGGAAAGGGTGATGGAGATGTATTCCAAAGAACTGCTGGAACTGGATGAAGGTACGGTGCAGTATATGATTGATGAAATGCAGGAGCATATTAATGAACAGGCAGAACAGTTAAGAGGAAAAGATGAACAGCTCAGTGAACAGGCAGAACAGTTAAGAGGAAAAGATGAGCAGCTCAGTGAACAGGCGGGACAGCTTAACGAGCAGGCGGAACAGTTAAGAGGAAAAGATGAGCAGCTCAGTAAACAGGCGGGACAGATCAACGAGCAGGCGGAACAGCTGAGGGGAAAAGAGAAGCAGCTCAGTGAACAGACAGAGAAACTCAACGAACAGGCAGAACAGCTGAAGAATGCATATGCTCAGATAGAAGAGATGAAACGAAAACTGGAAGAACTCCAGGGTTTAACGTTCCTTTCAGAAAGTAATATATAGAAAACTCTGCCGGAGACGGATATTACGCTTCCCTGAGAATCTGATACAGATACAGAGTCAGAGACACATCAGATACACAGTCAGATACACCGGGATAAAAACTCCTTGACAAACGCTCCCGCTTCTGCAATAATAAAAAAGCCTCAAAGGCGGCCAATACGGGCTTGTACTGGTTTCGACGGGGGTTTCGAAGTTGTGGAAGCCATCCGCAGCCTCCTGGACTGCGTAATAACCGGGAAATTAAATATAAACGCTAACGATAATTACGCGTTAGCAGCGTAAGCTGCTCGTCAGCCCCGACGCACTCACACGCCGGGAATCTGGCGTCGACGATGTGAGAAACCTTGCCGGGTAAGCTTTGCCCCGGCAGATGTATCATGAAGCTACTGAAGTCTTAAGCCTGTCGCCGGGCGTAAGGCGGAGGGAATGTAAAATCAGCGACTGTGATGGGAGATGCTGCAAGGGACAGACTTTCGGACAGGGGTTCGATTCCCCTCAGGTCCATTCCCTGTTTCCCGTGCCGTTACGGGAGACGGACTTAAAAAATCGAATATATTCACAGAAGGATTCAGAGCATGTGGGAGAAGGGATCTGCGCTCTGAATTTTTTTGGCCTTTTTCAAGTTGGATTTCTCTTTCGCTGATGCTGCGTGCTCCGGTATTGTGTTGTTTCGAACAAGTACCCCGCCCGGGAGCAGGTCGGAAGACTGACGCTGCGTGTTCCGTCATTGCACTTTCTCGGACAAGTATACCACCCGGGAGCAGGTCGGAAAACTGACGCCGCATGCTCCTGTCTTGCATTTTCTCTCCGGGAGAATAAGGAAAAATGGTTGCCTGCGGCATAAAAAGGGAGTATCATCAAGACATATAAGTACGACCATAGGAGGTAACTGACTGATGAAGATACTTGATACAAAATTTGTGAAGGGTTTTGTGAAAATGGCGGACGACGGATTTCATCAGGGCTGGCATGAGAGGAACGGCGGGAACCTGAGCTACCGTCTGAAACCCGAGGAGGTGGAGGAGATCCGCCCCCGTCTGATGGATTATGACAACTGGGCGCCCATCGGTACGTCTGTTCCCGGACTGGCCGGTGAATTTTTTCTGGTGACAGGCAGCGGAAAGTATTTCCGCAACATCATCGAGGATCCGGAGGCCTGTCTGGCGATCATCGAGCTGGATGAGAAGGGAGAGAACTACCGTATCCGCTGGGGTCTTGTGGAAGGCGGCGTGCCCACCAGCGAGCTTCCTGCCCATCTGATGAACCACGAGGTGAAAAAGCGGGTTTCCGAGGGAAAACACCGTGTGATTTATCATGCCCATACCACCAATATCATTGCCCTCACCTTTATCCTGCCCCTGCGCGACGAAGCCTTCACGAGGGAGCTGTGGGAGTCCGCGACGGAATGTCCGGTGGTATTTCCCGACGGTGTGGGCGTGGTTCCCTGGATGGTTCCGGGCGGCCGGGATATTGCGGTGGCTACCAGCAAGCTGATGGAAAAGTACGATGTGGCCATCTGGGCGCATCACGGAATGTTCTGCTCCGGGGAGGATTTTGATCTCACCTTCGGCCTGATGCATACGGTGGAGAAGTCTGCGGAAATTCTTCTGAAGGTTCTCTCCGTGAGAGGAGACAAGCGTCAGACCATTACGGCGAATAATCTTCGTCAGGTGGCGGAGGGCTTCCATGTGACTCTGCCGGAGAGATTCCTGTTCGAAAAAGAATAAATCAGAAGTGAATTCTGAATGGCTGCCGGAAAATTGCAGGACAGCACAAGATATTATCAGATTATTTATGCGATCGGTAATGATATTGCGCTTTTCCTGCATGGAACGGCAGCATTTTTATTACGCTTCCTTCGATACATACTGTTTACAGATAACGGAAGAATGATTTTCGTTTTGCCCGTGCCCTGTGTCGAATTTGTGCTGCATACGCAGCAGATTTCCACAGCAGATTTGTGCACATTCCCCGGAGAAATGATGGAAAACGGAAAATCATTTGACGTTTGTTGCAATTCCGGCTTATGAAAAGCTAGCAGAGTGACAGAATCAGATTAAATCGGAGAAATATTCCCAAGAATCTACTTGACATTCCTTTGCGGTTAGCATATACTAACGTTTGAAAGATACAACTATCCATTACAAAGAAGAAAGAGAGGGATAATGATGCCGTTGACATACGCAAAAGCAGGCGAGCCGAACATCGTCGCCAGAGTGGGCGGAAAGGAAGAGACGAGAAGATTCCTGGAAAATCTGGGATTTGTGTCGGGGGCGGAGGTTACCGTGGTTTCCGAGGCGCAGGGAAACATGATCGTAAATATCAAGGATTCCCGGGTAGCCATAGGCAGGGATATGGCCAATAAAATTATGATAAACTGAAGGAGGAGCAGCAGTGAAGACGTTGAAGGAAGTTCCGTGCGGTCAGACCGTAAAGGTGGTAAAGCTCTCAGGGGAGGGCCCGGTAAAAAGACGGATCATGGATATGGGGATCACGAAGGGCGTGGAAATCTATGTGAGAAAGGTAGCGCCTCTGGGAGATCCGGTGGAAGTCACTGTGAGAGGCTATGAGCTGTCCGTGAGAAAAGCGGACGCGGAAATGATCCAGGTGGGATAAATTTTTTTTGAAGGATAGTTAGTTTATACTTATAAAAATTAGGAAGCATTAAATCAAAGTAGAGTTAACTAAAATCAGTTCGCCTTGTAAAACTTTCGGGAAAGGAATCTGACCCGCTATCGGCACAGGGAGAACGGAAAGAAGATAGAGGAGGAAAGAGAAATGGCGATTACAATTGCTTTGGCAGGGAATCCCAACAGCGGAAAGACCACGCTGTTCAATGCTCTGACCGGTTCCAATCAGTTTGTGGGAAACTGGCCGGGCGTGACGGTGGAGAAGAAGGAAGGACGTCTCAAGGGAAATAAGGACGTGATCATTGCCGACCTTCCGGGAATTTACTCCCTGTCCCCCTACACGCTGGAGGAAGTGGTGGCCAGAAATTATCTGATCAATCAGAAGCCGGACGCGATTTTAAATATTGTGGACGGAACCAATATCGAGAGAAACCTGTATCTCACCACTCAGCTTATGGAGCTGGGAATTCCGGTGGTCATGGCTGTGAACATGATGGATATTGTGAGGAAAAACGGGGATCAGATCTACATCGACAAGCTGGCCAAAAGAATGGGCTGCCAGGTGGTGGAAATCTCCGCACTGAAGGGCGACGGCGTGCAGAAAGCCGCGGATACGGCGGTGAAGCTTGCGGGACGGCATCAGGCTTCCGCTCCGGTACATAATTTTGATAAGAGGGTCGAGAAGGTACTGGATTCCATAGAGGAGAAGCTGGGGGATTCCGTGGAAGACAGCCAGAAGAGATTTTTTGCCGTTAAGCTTCTGGAAAGAGACGACAAGATCGCGGGTCAGCTGAAGAGAGTTCCGGATGTCTCCGCGGAAATTCAGGAGATTGAGGAAGCGATGGACGACGATACGGAGAGTATCATCACCAATGAGCGCTATACGTATATTTCTTCTATTATCGGGGAGTGTTATAAAAAGAAGCAGACGGGAGAAAAGCTGACCGTGTCCGACAGGATCGACCGGATCGTGACCAACCGGATCCTGGCTCTGCCCATCTTCGCAGTGGTTATGTGGCTGGTGTACTATGTTTCCGTTACTACTGTGGGAACCATCGTGACAGACTGGACCAACGATGTACTCTTCGGGGAGATCATTCCTCCGGCTGTGGAAAGCTTTCTGGTGAGCATTCACTGCGCGGGCTGGCTGCAGGGGCTGATCCTGGATGGTATTGTGGCCGGTGTAGGCGCTGTTCTGGGCTTCGTGCCCCAGATGCTGGTGCTGTTCCTGTTTCTGGCGTTTCTGGAGGGCTGCGGCTACATGGCCAGAGTCGCCTTTATCATGGACCGTATTTTCCGCAAGTTCGGACTTTCCGGAAAATCCTTTATTCCCATGCTTATCGGTACGGGCTGCGGAGTTCCCGGGGTTATGGCCTCCAGAACCATTGAGAATGACCGTGACCGGAAAATGACGATTATGACTACCACCTTTATTCCCTGCGGAGCGAAGCTTCCGATCATCGCTCTGATCGCCGGAGCGCTTTTCGGCGGCGCGTCCTGGGTGGCTCCCAGTGCGTATTTTGTAGGAATCGCAGCGATCATCTGCTCCGGCATCATCTTAAAAAAGACCAAAATGTTCGCCGGGGATCCGGCTCCCTTCGTTATGGAGCTTCCCGCTTACCATATGCCTACCGTGGGCAGTATTCTCCGCAGCATGTGGGAGCGGGGCTGGTCCTTTATCAAAAAGGCGGGAACCATCATCCTTCTTTCCACCATTCTGCTGTGGTTCCTCATGAGCTTCGGCTGGGCGGACGGTTCCTTCGGAATGCTGGAGGCGGAGCAGCTGGACAGCAGTATTCTGGCCCGTATCGGCAGCGTGATCGCGCCGCTCTTCGCGCCTCTGGGCTGGGGCGACTGGAAGATGGCTGTGGCGGCCGTAACCGGTCTGATCGCAAAGGAAAATGTAGTGGGAACCTTCGGTATTCTCTTCGGATTCGCGGAAGTGGCCGAGGACGGAGCGGAGATCTGGGGACAGCTGGCCGGAAGCATGACGGCTGTGGCGGCTTACTCCTTCCTGATCTTTAATCTGCTGTGCGCACCCTGCTTCGCGGCCATGGGCGCCATCAAGCGTGAAATGAACAACGGCAGATGGTTTGCTTTTGCCATCGGTTATCAGTGCCTGCTGGCCTACGTGACTTCTCTGTGTGTATACCAGATCGGGACCCTTCTCACCGGCGGCGGATTCGGATTCTTCACTGTGGTTGCTTTTGTGCTGGTTGCGGGATTCTTGTATCTGCTCTTCCGTCCGTACAAAGAAAGTGGTACACTGAATGTGAATCTGAGAAGCGTTGCGGCGAGGTAACTGCAGAGTCTCCTGAGGAAAATGTTCCTGTGCCTGATACTGCATTATACGATACGAAGATATAACTACAGTGTTTCCGAAGGGCAACGTGCCTGATGCTGTGTTATGCAGCAGGAAGATGTAATTTCGGCGTCTTCGAAAGGAGACATTATTCGGCTGAGACCGGCCGGAAAATTCCGGAGAACAGGGAAAATCAGCTCTGTGGGATCTGAATGATTGGAGGTATGTGTATGGGTACAATCTTTGTGCTGGCGGTTTTAACTGCCGTTGTGGCTCTGGTGATCCGGGGAATGATCCGGGACAAAAAAGCGGGCAAATCCCTTCAGTGCGGCGGCGACTGCAAATTCTGCGGCGGATACTGTCATCAGATGCGCACCGCGGAGACGGCCGGGACGCCCGGCGCCAGAGAAATCAGAACCTCCGGAACGCCGAAGGCTGAAAGGGCTGCGGCTGAGCTGCGGGAACAGGCAGGAGGAAGAAGCCATGTCTAATGTGATCATTGTAGCGATTCTGGTTTTTGTGGTCATACTGGCGGTGAAGAGCTCCGCAAAGCATTTCCGGGGAGAGGGAGGCTGCTGCGGAGGCGGGGGCGGCGATATCCGTACCCGGGACATTCCGGAGAAAGCGCTGGAAGGAAAAAAGCTGGGAGAGAAGATTGTGTCTCTTTCGGGAATGCACTGCGATCACTGCGCGGCTTCCGTGACGAAGGCCATCAACAGCATTGACGGAGCCTCGGCGAAGGTGAGCCTGAAGCGGAACAGGGCTGTGGTGTCCTACGACCGGGAAGTGCCGGACGAGGCGCTGAAGCGGGCTGTGGAAGCGGCGGGATTTCAGGTGACCGAGATCAGATAAACAGATATTTGGCTGTAAACAGATAGAATACTTCGATATAATCAGAGACGGGGAAAGACCATTTTTGCTGCCGGGACATACAGCGGGGAAATGGTCTTTTTTCCGTGTCGGGAACTGCCGGAAAATGACATGGCAAAGCGGCAGGCTCCGTGGCAATGCATAAAATTTTTTTATTCGGTATATGCTATAAAAAACCGGAATGGAGAAGAATGCGGAGGGATAATTATGTGGGGAATTCTTACGGCGCTTCTGTCGGGAGCTCTCATGAGTATTCAGGGAGTTTTTAACACGGAGGTCACGAAACAGAGCAGTCTCTGGGTGTCCACAGGCTGGGTGCAGCTTTCGGCCTTCGGAGTATGCGTGCTGGCGTGGCTGTTTACGGGACGGGAGAGTATCGGCGCGCTCTGGCAGGTGGAGAACAGATATATGCTGCTGGGCGGCGTGATCGGAGCGTTTATCACGGTGACGGTGATACAGAGCATGGGGGCCCTGGGACCGGCCAGAGCGGCTATGCTGATCGTGGTCTCTCAGCTGGCGGTGGCTTATGTGATCGAGCTTTTCGGGATGTTCGGAACGGACCGGGTTTCCTTCGAGTGGAGAAAGCTTCTGGGCATGGCGGTGGCCGTGGCGGGAATCATTATTTTTAAGTGGCAAAAATGAGAGATTTCTATTGTAATATTGTTAAAAAAAAGTTACAATAGAACATGGTTAAGTATGAGTATCGGGAAGCCTGCCGTAAATTACTACGGTAAAGGAGTGAACCGATAAATGAAGAAATCAGAGAGAATGTGTCATGTTCTGGGAAGGTGGCTTCTGTTTCTGTGCCTGCTGATGGGCGTCAGCGGCTGTGTCAGGAAGGAAGACGAGTTTTTTTCCCTGTCGGAGCTGGGGGAGGAAGCCGGAGCGCCGGATTCTTCCGGGATGGAAGGAGCGGGCGGGCCCCGGGATTTATCCGGGTCGTCCGGTAAAGCTGGAGAGCAGGATGTTTCCGCCGGATCGAACGGGGCTGTGTCGTCGGATGTTTCCACAGCACCGGGCGGGGCCGGATCATCGGAGTTTTCCGCTGCGTTGGGCGGAGCCGCACCGAAGGAACCGCAGGTGACGGACTCTTCCTCAGCACCGGATGGAGCCGGACAGGCGGACACGTCTGTATCATGCCCGGACACGGCGTCGAAAGACGCCAGGATATACGTGGACGTATGCGGAGCTGTGGCAGCTCCCGGAGTCTATCGGCTGAAAGCAGGCAGCAGAGTATTTCAGGCGGTGAAGCGCGCGGGCGGTCTTCTGCCCGGGGCGGCCGGCGAGTATGTGAATCAGGCCCGCAGCCTGGCGGACGGGGACCAGATTTACATTCCCACCAGAGACGAGGCGGAGGCGCTGCATCTGCCGGAGCCTGAGGGACGGACGGGGAAGAATGCGGGGAAAGAAGCTTCCACGAAAGACGGAGAAATTTCCGATGGAGGAAAGGTTAACCTGAACACCGCGGATCTGGCGGCTCTTACGACCCTCACCGGCATTGGGGAGTCCAGAGCCCGGGCGATCCTGGCCTACAGGGAGGAACACGGCGGGTTTTCTTCCATAGAAGAGATCTGCAGCGTGCAGGGGATCAAGGAAGGCACGTTCGGCAGGATCAAGGATAAGATTGTAATAGAATAGGAGAGGACAGATGAGCAGGAAAGTATTGGTAGTAGATGACGAGAAACTGATCGTGAAGGGAGTCCGTTTCAGTCTGGAGCAGGAGGGAATGGAGGTGGACTGCGCCTATGACGGCGAGGAGGCAGTGGAAAAGGCCAGAGACACCAGATATGACATCATCCTTCTGGACCTGATGCTTCCCAAGATGGACGGACTGGAGGTCTGTCAGCAGATCCGGGAGTTTTCCAATGTGCCCATCGTTATGCTTACTGCCAAGGGGGAGGATATGGACAAGATCCTGGGGCTGGAATACGGTGCGGATGATTATATTACCAAACCCTTTAATATTCTGGAGGTGAAGGCCAGGATCAAGGCCATCATGCGCCGCGCAGGGTCGGATCATGAGGAGAAGGAGAAGGCGCGCACCATCGAGGCGGGAGACCTGCGGATGGACTGCGAGGGCCGCCGGGTGTTTATCGCCGGGAAGGAGATCAACCTTACCGCCAAGGAATTTGACGTGCTGGAGCTCCTGGTGTTCAATCCCAATAAGGTCTACAGCAGAGAAAATCTTCTGAATATCGTGTGGGGCTACGAATATCCCGGCGATGTGAGAACCGTGGACGTACATATTCGGAGGCTCAGGGAGAAGATCGAGACGAATCCCAGCGAGCCCAAGTATGTACACACAAAATGGGGAGTCGGATATTATTTCCAGGCGTAAGGCATGAAGAAGAGGACGAAGTATTTTAAAAGCCTGAAGTTCCGCATCATGGTGATCCTGATCATTCTGGGGATCCTGCCGGGGATCGTGGTGATGGGGATGGTCATCCAGACCTACGAAAAAAAGGCCTTCGATCTGCGCATCGGCAGCATTGAGGATGAATGCGGGGTTTTATGCAACCTGTTAATTAAAGAGAATTATATGAATAACTCCAGCTCGCAGGCGGCCAACAGCAAGCTGGAGTTATTATCTGATATCTACGGCGGAAGAATTCTTGTGGTGGACAGGAATTATCAGATCATACAGGATACCTATCACACCGATCTGGGAAAGGTTCTGATCTCCCCGGAGGTGCTCCGCTGCTTTAAAGAGGGAAGCAGCCGGTATACCCGGCACGAGCATACCATCACCCTGGCGTTTCCCGTGATGAGTCCGGAAGTCCAGCAGCCCCAGGGGGCAATGCTCATGATGATTTCCGCGGGTGAAATCGAGGACACCGTGGCGGATCTGGAGCAGAAGGGAATCCTCATTATCGGCATTATCGCCGTGGTCTCCATTCTGCTGGGATTTATTCTTTCCACGATTCTTGTGAAGCCCTTCGCCAGAGTGACCAGAGCCATCGAGGATCTCACGGACGGGTATCAGAATGAGGAAATCTCCGTGCCCGATTACAGGGAGACGGAGCTGATCACGGACGCTTTTAACAAGCTTTTGAACAGGATGAAGGTGCTGGATGATTCCCGTCAGGAGTTCGTATCCAACGTGTCCCATGAGCTGAAAACGCCCATGACCTCCATGAAGGTTCTGGCGGATTCCCTGGTGGGTCAGGAGGGGATTCCGGAGGAGCTCTATCAGGAATTTCTCCGGGACATCACGGCGGAGATCGACCGGGAAAACAAGATCATCACGGACCTTCTCACACTGGTGAAGATGGATAAAAAGGCGGCGGATATCAATATTCAGCATATGGATATCAACCAGCTTCTGGAGGACATTCTCAAGCGTCTCCGTCCCATTGCGGACAAGCAGAAGATCGTTCTGATCCTGGACAGCTTCCGTCCGGTGGAGGCGGATGTGGATGAGGTAAAATTCACTTCAGCCATCAGCAATCTGGTGGAAAACGGCATCAAGTACAATGTGGATGAGGGATGGGTCCGGGTGACTCTGGACGCGGATCACAAGTATTTTTATGTGACGGTGGCGGACTCCGGCATGGGAATTCCGGAGGACTCTCTGGAGCGTATCTTCGAGCGTTTTTACCGGGTGGACAAGTCCCATTCCAGGGAGATCGGAGGAACGGGGCTTGGACTTTCCATAACCCGGAGCACCATCGCCATGCATCACGGCGCCATTACGGTGTTCAGCAAGGAGGGAGAGGGAACCACCTTCTCCGTCAGGATTCCTTTATCATATATCCCGTAGGAGGTGCCGGATGAAGAAAAAAATATGCTGGATGCTGGCCGTTTTTATGCTGTGCGCATGGATGGCCGGCTGTACGATCGAAGTGGAGGAGCAGGACGCGGGGACGGAGGAGAGCGGGTATCATCTTTTTTATCTTACCGCCTCCGAGGACGGACTGGTGAAGGAAAATTATGCTCCCGAGGAAGAAACCGGTGAATTCATGCTGTCCGATCTCATGCAGCGTCTGGGAAAAAAGGAGGATATCAAGGGCGGTCTCAGTCTGCTGTCCGCCGAGGTGTCCATCAACTCCTACGAAAGGCGCGACGACCTGCTGATCATTGATTTCAACAGGGCCTACAACAACATGAGCAGCGCCAGGGAGGTCCTGGTGAGGGCGGGCGTGGCCCGGACCTTTCTGCAGATTCCCGGGATCCGCACCGTCCGTTTTACCGTGGCGGGAAACGATCTTCTCAATACGAAAAATGAGAAGGTGGGGGATATGGACCGGGATACGTTTCTGGAGCTGTCCGGGGAGGATCCGGACGCTTACCGCTACGGCACGTTTACATTGTATTTCACAGACCGGAGCGGTGAAAAGCTGGTGGAAGAAACCAGAAATGTGTATTATAAGAGCAGTCTTTCCCGGGAACGGGTGGTCCTGGAGCAGCTGGCCAAGGGCCCCATGGTAAAAGGAAATTATCCTACGATTCCGGGGAATTCCGCTGTGGTGGATATTACCGTGGCCGACCGGGTCTGCTACGTGACCATGAACAGAAGCTTTGGAGAGTCCATGGATGTTTCTCCGGAAATCTCTCTGTATTCCGTGGTAAATTCCCTGCTGGCCGTTTCTGACGCGGATAAGGTGAAGCTGTCTGTGGGAAATCAGTCCGGCGGCACTCTGGGAGGCAGCGTGCAGCTGTATGCCTTTTACCAGGAGAATCCGGATCTGGTGGCGCCTGCACAGGAGGAAGGAGCTGAATAAAGGTTTATGAGAAGACGCCCGTTGTGCGCGGTGTGTCTGCTCCTGATGGCCGGGATTTATCTGGCCGGATGGCTGGGGATTCCGTTTTTTGACGGAAATCCTCTGCCCCGGGCGGTGCAGTCCCGGATCCGGGAGCATCCGGAAGCTGTCATCTGCGGGGAGGTACAGCGCTGCGAAAACAAAAAAGATTCCCTGTCTGTCTATCTGAAACATGTCTTTCTGATCTGCAGATCAAAAAAACGGTCTGAAAAAATTCCTGTTGAAAATGTAAAAGTTTATCTGAAAAGCCGGGAAGAGCTGCCTGCCGGAACCCGGCTTGTGGCGTCCGGCATCCTGGAGCCTGTGGGGGAGATGAGAAATCCCGGCGGATTTGATTCCAGGCATTATTATGCCAGTCAGCATATCTACTATTTCCTGAAAAAGGGAGTGGTGAAGGAGCGGATTCCGCCCGGCGGAAACGGAGCTCAGGCGCGCGCCGCCGTAAAAGAAGCGCTGACGGATTCCCTTGAGAACTGCGCGGGGGAGGACGCGCCTGTCTTTCAGGCCATGGTTCTGGGAGAAAAGAGCAGTCTGGAGGAGGAACGGAAGCTTCGCTATCAGATGGCGGGGATTTCCCATATTCTGGCTATTTCCGGACTGCATATCAGCCTTTTGGGGGTGGGGCTGCATAAGCTGCTGAAAAGGGCGGGAGCGGGACTGTGGATTTCCGGCGTTCTGTCTCTCTTTGTGATGATTCAGTACGGCCTGCTTACCGGGGCGGGCGTGGCCACAATGCGGGCGGTGTGCATGTTTTTTCTGACTGTGATGGGGGAAATGCTGGGAAGGATCTATGACGGAATGACGGCTATGGCTCTGACTGCCATTCTTCTGCTGCTGGATTCCCCCGCCTGTCTTTACAGCACCGGTTTTCTCTTATCCTTCGGGGCTGTGCTGGGAATCGGAGCGGTATCCCCGGGGCTGATCAGGATTCTGGGGGCCGAATCGGGTATTATGAAAGCTTTTCTCACGTCTCTGGGAGTTTCGCTCTCCACCCTGCCTGTGATGCTGGTCTGTTTCGGAGAGGTTTCCCTGGCCGGGATTTTCCTGAATCTTCTTGTGCTGCCTACGGTGGGCATGGTGCTGACAAGCGGCTTTGCGGGAGCGATTCTGGGGCTTGTGAGCACGAAAATGGGTTGGGCGGCGGTTCTTCCCGGAAGGGTTTTTCTGGAAATCTATGAAAAACTGGGCAGCGGGGCGGGAAAGCTCCCCTTCTGTACCTGGATCCCGGGAGCGCCTCAGCTGTGGCAGTGTGCGGGATATTACGGACTTCTGGGGGCGGCTCTGGTTCTGGGATGCCGTGATACGGCAGGAACCGGAGGAAAGCGGCCCCGGCGGATGTGGCTTTTTCTGATTGTCTTCGGGATCGGGCTTCTGGCCTGGCGTCCTGTCAGAGGGCTTGTCATTACTTGTCTGGACGTAGGACAGGGAGACGCGGTTCTGGTGGAAACGCCGGAGAGACGGAGCATGCTCATCGATGGTGGAAGCTCCAGCCAGTCCGGGGCGGGCATCCGGCAGATCCTGCCCTGCCTGAAAAACAGGGGAATTTCCCGGCTGGACGCTGTCCTGATCTCCCACACGGACGAGGACCATATCAGCGGGATCCGGGAGCTTCTGGAGCTGATCCGGGACGGTCTGACCTCCATAAGGGTCAAAAGGCTGATTCTTCCCCAGTGGCTGGAAAAAAACGAAGCCTACATCGAACTGGTGAGTCTGGGCAGGGCTGCCGGCGCGGAGATCCTTGCGGGGCAGGAGGGAGACGCCTTCCGTATCGGTTCCGTGGGGCTGGACGTGCTTTCCCCGGCGGCGGGCAGCATGGGAAGAGATACGAACGAGGAGAGCATGGTCCTGGAGCTTCATTATGGAGCATTTACCGCGCTGTTTACGGGGGATATGGGGCAGGAAACAGAAAAACGCCTTCTGGACTCTCTGGAGGATGTGGATTTTCTCAAGGTGGCTCATCATGGTTCCGCTCATTCTTCCTCCGGGGAATTTCTGGATAAGGTAAAGCCGGAGGCGGGAGTGATCTCCTGCTCCTCCTCGAATCGTTACGGTCATCCTTCTCCGGAGACGGTGGCGCGCCTGGAACGCGCAGGCTGCCATGTGGAGTATACCATGAAAAACGGCGCGATTTCTGTGCTCTGCCAAAGGACAGGAGCGATGAAGATCCGGCGTTTTGTACCCTGAAAGGGAGACGGCGAAGGCGGAGAATGGGAACGGAGAAGGCAGAGAGTTCTTGAAATATGGCTGCCGGGGCATTATAATGCAGAAAGAAACGTATGCGGGAAAAAGACAGGAGGACTGCCTTGAAACAGATTCAGGAAGACATAAAAAAGAAAGAATTTAAGCCGGCGTATCTTCTTTTCGGGGAGGAGGATTATCTGAAACAGCAGTACCGGGACAATCTGGTGAAGGCTCTGAATCCGGAGGAGGACACCATGAATTTTAACCGGTATTCCGGAAAGGGAATCGATGTGGAGGAGATGATCAGCCTGTGCGAGACCATGCCCTTTTTTGCGGACTGCCGGGTGATCCTGGTGGAGGATTCCGGTTTTTTTAAGAATAAATGCGATGAGCTGGCAGAGTACATGAAGGCGCTGCCGGACTACCTGCGGCTGATCTTCGTGGAGTCGGAGGTGGATAAGCGCAGCCGCATGTACAAGGCGGTGAAGGCCTGCGGCCGGGTGACGGAGTTTGTCCGCCAGGACGAAAGGACGCTGATGCGGTGGGCGGCCGGGATTCTGGGCAGAGAGGGCTTAAGGATCACCCAGGGGGATATGGAGCTGTTTCTCACGAAGACCGGAACAGACATGTCCAATATTCGCATGGAGCTGGAAAAGCTGATCACATATGTCCAGGGCAGAGATACGGTGACGGCGCGGGATATTGAGGAAATCTGCACCACACGGACGGTGAACCGGATCTTTGACATGGTGCGGGCGGTGTCGGACAGGAATCAGAAGCGGGCCCTGGAGCTGTATCAGGATCTTCTCACGCTCCGGGAGCCGCCCATGAGGATCCTTTTTCTTCTGGCCAGACAGTTCAATCAGCTGCTCCTGGCAAAGAGGCTTGCCGCTCAGGGGGTATCTCAGGGGGAGATGGCTTCCCGGCTGGGCATTCCTGCATTTGCGGTGAAAAACGTGACGGCCTGCGCCCGCGCCTATACCAGTGAGGAGCTGGAACGGGCCGTGGAGGATTTTGTGGAAAGCGAGGAGGCGGTGAAGACGGGCCGCCTGGGAGACGCTCTGAGCGTGGAGCTGCTGATCATCAGGTACAGCTCCGGCGCGGGCGCTCCGTAAAAATACAGCGAGGCAAAACAGACAAAAAAAGACAGCCGCTGACGGCTGCGGCTGTCTCTCTTTTTAATTCTAAGCTTATAATTAAAAATTTTATGAAATGTTCCGGCAGAAAAGGTGCATCAGCCGATGCTGTTGACGGCTTTGGTCAAACGGGAAACTTTTCTGGCGCAGTTGTTTTTATGATAAACGCCCTTGGAAGTAGCCTTGCTGATGGTGGAAATCGCGTTCACCAGCGCAGCCTGAGCGGCTTCCTTGTCCTTGTTCTGAACTGCGGCCTCTACCTTCTTGATAGAAGTTTTTACAGCAGAGCGGATCGATTTATTTCTCGCAGCTTTGGTTCTGTTTACTAAGATTCTCTTCTTCGCAGATTTAATATTTGCCAATGTGTACACCTCCAATCCCCAAAGTGATTTCAGATATTCGTGGGAACTGACACGGACGGCCCACGAAATATGCTAATATATTTTAGTATACAGAAAATGGATTGTCAATAACTTTTGCAGGAAAAATTTATCTTTCCGGAGGGACAAAAAAAGTTATTGCAATCCCGGTTCGTTTCGTGTATGATAAGGAACAGTGCAGAGAATATTCATATTTTACAGTCACAACATCGATTACGAGGGCGTATCGTCGTAATGGATGTTTTTTTTTAAAGGAGGAAAAACAGGATGCTTGATCAGGAAAAGACAATTCCGGAGAGTGAAATTGATTTAAGGAACGAGATGGAGTTCCTGGAGGGGGAGCTGTTTAAAAATCACCGTATCGATCCCAATCTGTATATTGAATACGATGTAAAACGGGGACTCCGCGATTCCGCAGGAAAGGGCGTCCTCACCGGTCTGACGGAAATTTCCGACGTGTGCGCCTACAATCTCATCAACGGCAGGCAGATTCCGGCGGAAGGCTCCCTGTATTATCAGGGCGTAAATGTGCAGGATATCGTGCGGGGCCTGGAGGGACGCAGATTCGGCTTTGAGGAGACGATCTATCTTCTTCTTTTCGGCAGGCTGCCCAGCCAGAAGGAGCTGGACATGTTTCTGGATGTGATGTATAAGCTGCAGACCCTGGGTGCGCGGTTTGTGCGGGACGTGGTCATGAAGGCCTCCAACGCCAATATTATGAATGCCATGCAGCGGTGCGTTCTCACTCTGTATACATATGACGAAAACGCGGACGACATCTCCCCTGCCAATGTGCTCCGCCAGTCTCTGGAACTGATCTCCAAGCTGCCGCTGATCGCCGTGTATTCCTACCATGCGTACCGTCATTTCCGCAGGGATGAGACGCTGTTCATCCGGAATCCCCAGAAGGGCCTGTCGATGGCGGAAAATATTCTTCTGATGCTCCGGCCTGACGGCCTCTATACGGAGCTGGAGGCCAAGGTTCTGGATATCGCGCTGATCCTCCACGCGGAGCACGGCGGCGGTAATAATTCTACCTTCACGACCCATGTGGTAAGCTCTTCCGGAACGGATACCTATTCCTCCACGGCCGCCTCCATCGGTTCTCTGAAGGGACCCCGCCACGGCGGCGCGAATCTGAAGGTGCAGAACATGTTTGCGGACATTAAGAGCCATATTCAGAACTGGGCGGATGAGGAGGAAGTATCCGCTTATATTCAGAAGATTCTGAACAAGGAGGCCTTTGACCATACAGGACTTGTCTATGGCATGGGGCACGCGGTGTATACCCTGTCTGATCCCAGAGAGCTCATTCTGAAAAAGTTTGCCGCCGCGCTTGCGAAGGAGAAGGGCCGTGAGGACGAATTTGCCCTGTATGAGACTGTGGAACGTTTGGCGGGAACGCTGATCATGGAGCAGCGCAGGCTGTTTAAAAATGTGTGCGCCAATGTGGACTTCTACAGCGGACTGGTGTATTCCATGCTGGGGATCCCGGAGGAACTCTTTACTCCCATTTTTGCCATTGCCCGTATGCCCGGCTGGAGCGCGCATCGTCTGGAGGAGCTGATCAATGCCAGCAAGATCATTCGTCCGGCTTACAAATATGTGGGGACCCACGTTCCTTTCACTCCTTTTAACGAACGGTGAGGGAGTGAGGGGGAGGCGGAACGCCGCGGCTGATAAAAGAACGAAAAAAGAACTGAAAAAAAGAAAATAATCAAAAAATAAAAAAAATACAAAAAATTTGCAGACATCCCTTGACATTTCTTTCTGAGGTGTTATACTGTAAGGACGATTTAGCGGTTAAAAGCGTAACACTTTAACGTGCGAAAAAGAGGAAGGAGAGAAGAGATGCTTGTAAAATTGATTCTGCTGTTTGTGTTTTTTGGAGTGATGGTGTCCGTGGGCGTATATTCCCGCCGGCATGCCTCCAACGTCAATGATTTCGTTCTGGGCGGGAGAAGCGTGGGCCCCTGGCTCACTGCCTTTGCCTACGGAACGTCCTATTTCTCGGCGGTTGTGTTCGTGGGATACGCGGGACAGTTCGGCTGGAAATACGGTCTGGCTTCCACCTGGATCGGCATCGGAAATGCGTTTCTGGGGAGCCTTCTGGCCTGGGTGGTTCTGGGAAGAAGAACCAGGATCATGACCAACCATTTAAAGGCGGCTACCATGCCGGATTTCTTCGGCAAGCGGTTTGACAGCAATGCCCTGCGCATTGCGGCTTCCGCCATTGTGTTTGTATTCCTGATTCCCTATACGGCCTCCCTTTACAACGGACTTTCCCGGCTGTTCGGAATGTCCTTTGATATTCCCTATTCCGCATGCGTCATCCTGATGGCTACCCTGACGGGCGTGTACGTGATTCTGGGCGGTTATATGGCTACGGCGATCAATGACTTTATTCAGGGTATTATCATGATCGGCGGCATCATCGCCGTGGTGGCGGCTGTGCTGAACGGTCAGGGCGGTTTTATGGCCGCGGTGGGAAAGCTTGCCCAGCTGGACAGCGATGTTCCCATTACCATGGGACAGCCCGGCGCCTTTACGTCCTTCTTCGGACCGGATCCGCTGAACCTTCTGGGCGTGATTATCCTCACCTCTCTGGGTACCTGGGGACTGCCCCAGATGGTGCATAAGTTCTACACCATTAAAAACGAAAAGGCGGTAAAAACCGGAACCATTATTTCTACCTTTTTTGCGGTGATCATTTCCGGCGGATGCTATTTCCTGGGCGGTTTCGGACGGCTTTTTGACAATCCCTCCATTTATAACGGAGACGGCAGTATGGCCTACGACGCCATCATTCCTTCCATGCTCTCCACCCTTCCCGATATCCTTATCGGCGTGGTGGTGATCCTGGTGCTGTCCGCTTCCATGTCCACCCTGTCCTCCCTGGTGCTCACCTCCAGCTCCACGCTGACGCTGGACTTCATCAAGGGTAATGTGGTGAAGGACCTGGATGACAAAAAGCAGCTTCTGATCATGCGCGTGCTGATCGTGTTCTTTATCGTGATTTCCGTAGTGCTGGCTCTGGATCCGCCTACCTTTATCGCGCAGCTGATGGGTATCTCCTGGGGAGCTCTGGCAGGCGCGTTCCTGGCGCCCTTCATGTACGGTCTGTTCTGGAAGGGAACCACCAGGCTCAGCGTGTGGGCAAGCTTTATCACGGGCGTGGGCATTACGGTGGCAAACATGTTCTTCAAATTTATCGCCTCTCCCATCAACGCGGGCGCTATCGCCATGGTGGCCGGCCTGATCGTCGTTCCGGTGGTAAGTCTCATTACGCCGAAGCTGGAGCGGAAATGGGTGGATAAGATTTTCGAATGCTATGATGAGCAGGTACAGGTGAAGAGAAAGGTGGCTCTTCCCGAGAAATAAATGTGCAGGCGCTTCCGGGGCGCTGTATCGCAAAAGGGGTACAGTGCCCCGGTTTGTATGGAAAAAATGGTATGGAAAAAATTTTTGCAAAAATGAAAAATACTATTGACATTTTAAATTTCATGGAGTAGAATACTCAGTGTTGTGAAGGTAATTCACAGATGTGTGTTTAGCTCAGCTGGATAGAGCGTTTGGCTACGGACCAAAAGGTCGGGGGTTCGAATCCTCTAACACACGTCAGCGGAAGGGCTCTGAAGTCTTAATGGATTTCAGAGCTTTTTCTTTTGCATAAACGCAGCATAAAGAAGGCATACAAATCCCAGGTTCCGCCCGGGATTTTGTGCGGATAAAAAAGTACCTGAAAAGTCAGGAAGTTCTGCGGCGGACGTATTGCAGATGAGCGCAGATTGACTTATAATAGGAAAAGAAGATGCGGACCTCCCGCCGTTTCGCAGCGGCAGAAGTTTTATTTTTAAAGGGATGGAGAAAAGAATATGGATATCAAATTTCGAAAAACTGTGCTGGATGATGATGCGGAAATGTATCAGGCGTCCAAGGATGCTGTAACTAAAGAGGACATTAAAAAGCTTTCCGGGAAGCAGAAGCTGGCGTATTTCCAGGATTATTATCTGAAAATCTGTGTCGTGGTGATTTTGTGCGTAGTGGCTGCCGTTTATTTCCTCTATACTTCTGTGATAAATCCTTCCAGAGAAGTGTTTTCCGTTATTTTTCTTAACGGGTGTTATGTGGAGGATACGGAAGGACTGAGCGGTCTCCTGGAAGAGAAGATCGGTATGGAGCGTAAGAAGGATTATGTGGGGGTGGAATATTTTAATCTGGAGGATTACCAGATGAACATGGTCTTTATCACCAGAATCAGCGCCGGCAGCGCGGATATTGTCATATGCTCCCCCGATGATTTTACGGAACAGGCGAAAAACGGGATGTTCCTGGATCTGCGCGAGTGTCTTCCTGAGGAAACATATGAATCCTTCGGGGACCGCATCGTGATGGGAAAGACCGCCGAGACGGATCTTCAGGGAAACGTCATTTCCTACAGTGAAGAGATTCCCTTCGGTATTGAGCTTCCTGACAGCGGTGTGTGCGGGGAATATGTGGAGTCGTCCCAGACGCCGGTATTATGCGTATCCGCATCGTGTAAGGATATTGACAAGGCACTGAAGGTGATTGAATGTTTTGCGGAGGATTCCGCGGTTTCAAATTCATGAAATTCCTTCTTGACTTTTTTTACACTATCATATACCATTCTTAATTGAGAATTAGTTGTGAGTGCCGTTAAAGTGTTTCACGGTTAAAAGGAAAACAGGTGCAAGGCCTGTGCTGTCCCGCAACTGTAAACAGGGAGTTTTCCGCGATGTATCCCACTGGGCGACCGGGAAGGGGGCGGAGGATGAGGATCTGTGAGCCAGGAAGCCTGCTTACGACTTATTATCAGGTGTCACGAGGTATGACAGGATAATAGATAGTGTGTGTGGCGGACTTTTTTTTGCTGTGCTTGTTTGTTGGACCAGAATTTTCACTGAGCTATCCTGTCTCTTCGGAGACGGGATTTTTTTTGTTCTGTTTTGCAGGGAAAAGCTCCGGATTCTGTCATTCTCACAGGCAGAGGCCAAAGTGACGGGGCTGAACATATTCTGTTATGAAAACGCAGGAGGAAAAAATAGATGAACCGGAAGAAAACCTATTGTTTTACCGCCATCGTGGGGCAGGAGGACATGAAAACCGCGCTGATTCTGAACGTGATCAATCCGGGCCTTGGAGGCGTGCTGATCCGCGGGGAGAAGGGAACGGCGAAATCCACGGCCGTGCGCGCCCTTGCGGAGCTTCTGCCCCTTCGCCGTCAGGTAAAGGGATGCAGGTTCGGCTGCGATCCCGACGACGCGGCTCATTTGTGCGACGAGTGCAGGGCGCGCCTGGAGCGGGGAGAGATTCTGGAGGCGGAGGAGCAGCCCATGAGGGTGATCGATCTGCCTGTGAGCGCCACGGAGGACCGGGTGGTAGGAACCCTGGATATCGAGCATGCCATCAAAACCGGGGAAAAGAAATTTGAAACGGGAATCCTGGCCGGCGCCAACCGGAATATTCTCTATGTGGACGAGGTGAACCTGCTGGACGATCATGTGGTGGATGTGCTTCTGGATTCCGCGGCCATGGGCGTCAATACGGTGGAGCGGGAGGGGGTTTCCTATTCCCATCCGGCGGCGTTTATTCTGGTAGGGACCATGAACCCCGAGGAGGGGGACCTGCGGCCCCAGCTCATAGACCGTTTCGGGCTTTCCGTGACCGTTGCGGGGGAACACGAGGTGGAGCGCCGGGTGGAGGTTCTGGAGAACCGGCTGAAATATGAGAATGATCCGGAAGCGTTTTTTCAGGAATATGAGCCGAAGCAGGCGGAGCTGCGGGCGCGGATTTCGGAAGCCTGCGCGCGTTTGCCGAAGGTGACCTATTCCCGCGCCGTGATGGAGCTGATCGCGAAGATCTGTATTCAGCTGGAGGTGGACGGCCACCGGGCGGATATCGTGATGCTGAAAACCGCCGTCACCCTTGCCGCCTACCATGGGAAGGATCAGGTGGAGAAGGAAGAGATCCTGCAGGCGGCCCGGCTGGCCCTGCCCCATCGGATGCGCAGGCGGCCCTTCGAGGACGCGCAGTTTGACTTTTCCAGGATCGAGGAGCTTCTGAGAGAATAGAAGATACGTCGTCTGGAATGATCTGAGAGAATAGAAGATACATCGTCTGGAATGAGGAATATACGATTCTCCCGCAGAATCTGCCGGAGGGAATGGAGGAAATGAGATGGTACAGGAAAAGAACCGGGGATGGAGGATGACAGGCTGGGGGCTGCTGTTTCTGCTTCTGGCCGGCGGGCTTTTGCTGCTGTTTTTTCTGAATGTGGGGGTGGGCTCCGCGGATATCTCCGTGAAGGATATTTTTCAGATCCTGTTCGGCGACGCGGAGGCTTCGGACAGCAAATATCTGATCATCCGGAAGATCCGGCTGCCCCGGGCCATGGCGTCCATCGCGGGGGGAGCCGCCCTGGCTGTGTCCGGGTTTCTGCTGCAGACCTTTTTTTCCAATCCCATTGTGGAGCCTTACGTGCTGGGGATTTCCTCCGGCTCGTCGCTGTTCGTGGGACTGGTGTTTCTGGGAGGCTTTACCTTCGGTGTGAACCGGGTGACGCCGGCGTTTCTGTTTTTCGGCGCCTTTGCCGGGGCCATGCTGGTGATGGTCATTGTGGTAATTGCAGCCAGGAAGGTCAAGAGTATCGTCACGCTGCTGATCATCGGAATGATGGCGGGGTATGTCTGCAGCGCGGCCACCAGCCTTCTCACCGCCTTTGCGGAGAAGGAGAATCTGAAAATGTTTACCATGTGGACCATGGGAAGCTTTGCCGGGTTTACCTGGTCCCAGATCGGTGTGCTGTACGCCATTGTGGTCCCCATGATTCTGATTTCCTTCTGTATGGCAAAGCCGCTGAACGCTCTGAATATGGGCGACCGGTATGCCGAGAGCATGGGGATCAATGTAAAAGGGGTGCGCTACGCTCTGATTCTGATTTCCAGTATTCTCACGGCCGCGGTCACCGCTTTCGCCGGGCCGGTTTCCTTTATCGGACTGGCGGTGCCTCATATCTGCCGGATTCTGTTCCATACCTCCGACAGCCGGGTGATGGTTCCGGCGGCTGCTCTGGGGGGAGGACTGATGGCGGGAATCTGTGATTTTACGGCGAGAAATATCATGTCGCCTGTGGAACTGCCGCTGGGAGCGATCACGGCGATCATCGGCGCGCCCATTGTGGTGTACCTTCTGATCAGAAGAGGGGAAATATAGAAAGAAAATGCCGCAGGGCTGCCGGATGGGCGGAGATTATGTGCGGTAAACGGAAATGCAGGGCTACCGGACGGGCAGAAAGCATGAAAAAAGATACCGGATGCGCGAACCGTGCGCAGCGAGGAGGAAACTTATGGAACCGATTCTCAGCACAGAACAGCTGAATGTGGGATATGAACAGAAAACGGTTATAGAGAATGTGGATATCCAGGCCTTCAAAGGGCAGACCATCTGTCTCATCGGGCCCAACGGAGCGGGAAAGTCTACCATACTGCGCACGCTGACCGGAATGCTGGCTCCGGTGGAGGGATGCGTTTATATCGGCAGGGAGGACGTGCGGAGAATGAAGTCCTCCGACAAGGCCAGGCAGATGGCGGTGGTTCTGACGGAAAAGCTGAATCTGAATATGACCAGGGCTTACGAGGTGGTGGCCATGGGCCGGACGCCCTACACGGGATTTTTCGGCAGGCTCAGCCAGGAGGACCGGGATGTCATCGAGAAGTGCCTGAGAACCGTGGGGGCCTATGAGCTTAGGGACCGGGATTACACCAGTCTGAGCGACGGAGAGAAGCAGAAGGTGCTGATCGCCCGGGCTCTGGCCCAGACGCCGGAGCTGATTGTTCTGGACGAACCGACCAGCCACCTGGATATCAAACATAAGATCGAAGTGATACGGATTCTGAACAGGCTTGCCCTGGAGACGGGACTCACGGTGATCCTGGCCCTTCATGATATCGATATCGCCGTGAAGTTCTGTCAGGTGGTGCTGATGGTGAAGGACGGCAGGGTAGTGGCTCAGGGGAGACCGGAGGATATTGTAAAGCGGGACACGCTGAGCAGGCTGTACGGCATTGACGGGGCATATTACGACTCTGTTCTGGGCAGCGTGGAAATCTGTAATGACGCCGCACCGGAGCTTTTCGTGGCGGCGGGGGCCGGATACGGGATCCCCGTGTACCGTATGGCTTCCCGGATGGGCTTCGGGATTGCCACGGGCATTCTCAAAGGAAATGATATCGATTACGCGGTGGCTTCGGATATGCATCTGACTACGGTGGCAGGCCCCAGTTTTGAACCGGTGAATGAAAAGCTGGTGAAGGAGGCCGGGGAATGGATGGAGAAATGCCGGATCCTTCTGGACGCGGGTTTTCCTGTGGGGAAGGAGAACCGGGAAAATATCCGGCTGCTGGCGGACGCCGCGAAAAACGGCCGGGAGGTCCTCTGCCTCCGGACGCGGGAGGAGGGAGAACGTCTGTACGGCAGTCTGGAAAATATCTGCGTGCTGGCCTCCATGGCGGAGCTTTCGGAGAAGCTGTGCGCCGACGGGGCGCGGCAGTGATTCCCGGAAGGGCATATAAAGAGGGATCATTGTACGATCCGGCTGAGATGCGGAGCAGCCGGGGATGTTTGATGATATCAGAAGCAAATGGTTTTATGAGTGAATAGCAGACAGGAGGAAAAGATGAGACGTAAAGAATGGATGGGAAAGCTTTTGGCAATGACTCTGGCAGGAATGATGTGTGTCAGCCTGCCGGCAGCAGGTGTGTGCGCCGATGCGGAGGGCGCCGGAGAGGAAGCTGTGGAGGCAGCTGAACAGGAGACAACGGACGCGGCGGACGAAAATGCGGAAGAAGCTGCTGCGGATACGGAAGAGGATGCTTCGGGAGATGCCGCTGAGGAGACCGGCAGCGAGCTGGGCCTGAAGTACGCTCAGAATTTTACCATCGAGTATCTGGACAACGATGTGAAGCTGATCACGGACGGCGACGGAAGTCAGAGACTTCTGGTGCCGAAGGAGGCGGAGGTGCCGGAAGGCTATGAGGATGCCGTGGTGATCCGTACTCCCGTTGAGCGGGCCATGATCTGCTCCACCACCCATGCGGGCCTGATCACGGCGCTGGGAGATCCTTCCCTGTATGATTCTCTGGCAGTGGTGACGACGCCGGCGGAGGACTGGACGATTCCGGAGATCGTCGAGAATCTCGAAAGCGGTAAGACCACCTATATCGCATGGGAGCAGTACGCCAACGGGGATATCGAGGAGGTCGTGACACTGAACCCGGACGTGGTGCTCATAAGCGGCGGAGACGACGTGGCGGTTCAGCTGGCTTCTCAGCTGGATGAGGTAAATATTCCCTACATTTCCGTGACGGAGTGGATGGAGCCCACCGGAGAAGGGCAGCTGGAGTGGATGAAGCTTTTCGGCGCTCTGTACAATATGGATCAGGAAGCGAACGATATTTTTGACGCAAAGATTGCCCGTATGGATGAACTGAAAGCCATGGCTGCAGATGTTCCGGAGGAAGAAAAGCCGGTTGTGGCCTGGGGCATGGTGTATGACGGCGTCGTGTATACCCAGGGAGGAGATTCTCCTACGGCGAAGACCATCGAGGACGCAGGCGGTATCTATGCGCTGAAGGACCTGGAAGGCGAGGGCAGCGTTCAGGTAAATATGGAGGAATTCCTGGACAAAGCCAAAGATGCGGATATTCTGATCTATTCCAGTCTGGTGACCTACACCACGGATAAAGCGGCGCTGCTCGCGGAGGACGCTCTTCTGGAAGAATTCGCGGCATACCAGAATGACCGGATCTATGTTTACGGCAAGGATTATTATATCAACAGCACGGCGGTGGACGAGAAGTTCTCCGATATGGTGGCCATCATTCATCCGGAGCTGATGGAGGGCTATGAACTGATGCATTCCGTGAAGCTTCCGGACGCGGCGGAGTAAAGTGAAGCGGGTGGTGTACCCCTTTGCGGCGGTGCTGGGGCAGGATGAAATCAAAAAGGCGCTGTTGTGCAATCTGGTGAATCCCATGATCGGAGGCGTGCTGATCTCCGGGGAGAAGGGCACGGCGAAATCCACGCTGGTGAGAGGACTGGAGGCCCTTGCCGGCAGCCAGAGGCTGGTGGAACTTCCTCTGAATATTACAGAGGACCGCCTGGTGGGGTCTATCGACTTAAGCCGCGCTCTTCTGGAGGGCCGGAGCGTGCTGGAACCCGGTGTTCTATGGGAGGCAGACGGAAACATCCTTTATGTGGACGAAGTGAATCTCCTGAGCGATCATATTGTGAACACGCTTCTGGAGGTGGCGGCGGGAAAGCAGAACGTGGTGGAACGGGAGGGAATTTCCTGTGTCCATGACAGCCGGTTTGTGCTGATCGGCAGCATGAATCCGGAGGAAGGGAAGCTGCGGTCTCAGTTTCTGGATCGGTTCGGCCTGTATGTGGAAGTGCAGGGGGAGCGGGATCCGGCCGCCCGGGTGGAGATCATGAGCCGGAGGCTGGAGTTTGAGCGGGATCCCCTGGGCTTTCTGGAGGCGTACCGGGAGGAAACGGCGCGCCTTCAGAGAGCGGTGACAAAGGCGCGGGAGCTCCTTCCGAAGGTGGAGGTCACGGAGAACGCTCTGGCGCTGGCGGCGTCCTTGAGCGAAAATGTCCATTGCTGCGGACACCGGGGAGAGCTGGCCACAGTGGAGACAGCCAGAGCGCTGGCCGCTCTTGACGGGAGACGCATGCTGAACACGGAGGATATCCGGGAGGCGGCCCGCTTCGCGCTGGCCCACCGGGCGCGGGAGATCGCGCCCGGGACGGCCCTGCCGCCGGAGGGAGAGCCTGACAGCCGGGAAGACCGGGATCGGCAGGATCAGGAAACACAGCAGGAAGAAAATCAGGAACCGGCGGAAAATCCGGATAAGACGCCGGAGGAAGAAAGAAATCAGGATTCGGAACCCCAGACTTCGGAAGAGCAGGAGAAACCGGCGGAGCAGCAGGATTCTGAAAATACCGGCGAAGAATCCGGACGCAGGGAACCGTCCCGTCAGATTTCGGACGGCGAGGACAGAGAAGGGGATTTCGGCGAGTCGGAAGAGGTGCAGGAAAGCGGGGAAGCCTTCGAGATTCCCAGATGGCAGGAGCCGCCGGCATTTCACAGAGTAAACCAGGGAGCAGGGAAGAGGACGCTGGTGAAATCCGACAATCATCAGGGCCGCTATGTGGGATACCGTACAGCCGGCGGAGAGAAGGCGGAGGATCTGGCTTTTGACGCTACCGTGCGGGCCGCCGCGCCTTTTCAGAAAAACAGGAAGAAAAACGGAAGGGCCATCGCTATCGAAAAGGCGGATATGCGGTTGAAGATCCGGGAAAAGCGCACCGGCGGCTGTATTCTCTTTGTCGTGGACGCCAGCGCCTCCATGGGCGCCAACCGGCGGATGACCGAGGTGAAGGCCGCGATCGTTTCTCTTCTCAATGTTTCCTACCAGAAGCGGGACCGTGTGGGATTGATCGCCTTCCGCAAGGACGGGGCGGAGCTTCTGCTGGGAATCACCAGGAGCGTGGATCTGGCCCAGAAAAGACTGGCGGAGCTTCCCACCGGAGGAAAAACCCCGCTGGCGGCAGGGCTGGATCTGGCCTATGAGGTGATCATGGGGCTGAAGATGCGGGAGCCGGAGGTGCAGCCGGTCATCGTTCTGGTGTCGGACGGGCGTGCCAGCGGAAAAAAGGACAAAAACAGCAATCCCTTCGCGGAGGCCCTGAAATCCGCAGAGCGCATCGGGAACCAGAAGATCCGTACGATCATTCTGGATACGGAAAACGGATTTATCCGGTTTCACCTGTGCGGGAAGCTGAATGAAAAGCTGAAGGGAACTCTTCTCACCATGGAGGAGCTTCGTTCCGACGGAATTATAGAAGCGGTGAAGGGATATGCTGCGCCATTGGCTTAGGCTGGATAAGGGGCAGGAAAACAGGTGCGCTAAAAGATTGGGATTCTTGAGAAACAGCCGGGATGCCGGCTGGCGAATCGGATTCAGGAATGGTATGGTTTCACGAATATAAACTGAGAAATATGCGGGAGGTGCGGGTTTGAGGATCGCGGTATTGGAAACGGGAGAGACGGTGCACCGCTACAAGAAATCACTGGTGGTTTCTTTTGCGGGAAAACGGCGGGTGCTGAGCACGGCGCCCCACAACGGCGGCTACAGAGAAGATCTGACGGCGGCGTTTAACAATGACGGCACGGTGGGCGCGGGAATGGCCTGCACGCTGAAAGCCCCCACTTACGCGGAGCATATGGCTGTCCTGGCGGAGGAGATCGGGCTGGATCCCGGGACGGCCGTGGGGATTTCCACCGCCGCCCAGATGGAAAATGTGTCGGTTAAAACGGAAAAATGGGAGAATCTTGCGGTCACCGCGGTTGTGACCGGTGGAATCGAGGTGAACGGCGGCCGTGTGGGAGATACCGCGTCATGGAATGAGGTGGCGGGGCAGGCCCTTCCGGCAAAGCCCGGCACCATCAATATGATGATCTTCTTTAATTCGGATCTGGCGGAAGGCACCCTGGCAAGGGCACTTGTGACCTGTACGGAGGCCAAGACCGCCGCAATCCAGGAGCTGCTGGCGCCGAGCCGTTATTCCATGGGGCTTGCCACAGGCTCCGGAACAGACGGGACGATTCTCGTGGCGAACATGGAGAGCGGGATCTGTCTGACGGACGCGGGCAAACACAGCAAGCTGGGGGAACTGATCGGAAAAGCGGTGAAGGCTGCAGTGAAGGAAGCCCTGAATCTCCAGAGCGGTCTTTGTCCGAAGCGCCAGCATCAGATCGTGAAAAGGATGGACCGTTTCGGCATTACCAATGACCTGCTGTGGGAGAATTATTCGGGCGGGAAATGCCGGGCGGAGTTTGAAGAATGTCTGGAAGAGCTTTTGTGCAGGGATATGCTGGTGACATACACGTCTCTTTACGCCCATCTGCTGGATCAGCTGATGTGGGGAATGCTTTCCGTGAGTGAAGTGCGGGAGGGCGCTGCCAGTCTGCGCACCCTTATGGGGATGGAGGACGGGGAGCCGGACTTCCATATGGGGGAGACTCCGGAGCTGCCTGCCGGATGTGCGGCGGAGCGTTCCTGTGTACTGGAGCTGGTGAGAGCTTACGGTTCCGGGCTGATGAAGCTGATCATGAAGGAAGAGTGAACGGGGAGAAGGAGTACGGGAAGAAAGAGCACGGGGCGGGTGAGCGTTGCCGGAACATCGGAAGCACGGTACGAGAGCTGTATTTTGCGGCGGAAAGGCAGGCCGTGACAGAAACGCGGGCCGTGACAGAAACGCCTGTGGAAGAATTTGGAGAATGATATGATCGTATATTCGGATATAGTGAAACAGTATGGTTCGATCACTGCGGTGAGTCATCTGAACCTGGAAATTGAAAAGGGCGAGATCTTCGGGCTTCTGGGACCGAACGGGGCGGGAAAAACCACAGTCATGCGGATGACCTCCACTCTGACGCCTCCCACTTCCGGAAAAATCTTTATCGGGGGTGAGGAGATAGACCGGGATTCGGCGGCGATCAAAAACCGGATGGGGATCGTGCCTCAGTCCAGCAACCTGGAGGATGATCTGAACGCCTGGGAAAATCTGGAGTATCACGGGATGCTCTACGGCATGAATAAAAAGGACAGGCGGAAAAGGGCGGAGGAACTGCTGGATTTTGTGGGGCTCCTCGATCGAAAGAACGATATTGCGCGGCATTATTCCGGGGGAATGAAGCGGAAAATGATGATTGCCAAGGCGCTGATGCACAGGCCGGAGATCATTCTGATGGACGAACCCACCGTGGGTCTGGACGCCGCCATCCGCAGGAAGATCTGGGATCTGATCCGGGAGCTTCATGCCCAGGGGATGACGGTGTTTCTCACCACCCATTATCTGGATGAAGCGCAGATGCTCTGCACCAGAGTGGGAATGATTCATGAGGGCAGACTGGTGAAGACCGGAACGCCTGAGGAGATGATCCGGGAGGCGGGACGCCATGTGCTGGAGTATTATCAGGACGGGAGCACCCATCAGCAGTTTTTCACGGAGCGTTCCCGGGCGCTGGAAAGAGGAAATCAGCTTTCTGTGGGGTTTCAGGTGAGGGAAACGAACCTGGAGGATGTGTTCATCCGGCTGACCAATCAGAGGCTCAGCGAGAAGGAAAATACGCTGGGAATGTAATGCAGGGGTCGGATGGAGGAAAGGAGTCTGCTGTGAAGTTTTATGCGGTTTTATGGAAAGAATGGGTCGTGTTCCGAAGGACATTTTTCAGTACGAGTCTGGGGATGGCGGTGGGACCGCTGCTGTACCTGATAGCTTTCGGCTGGGGGCTTGGGAACACGGTCCAGATGGAAGGGACGAGCTATCTTGCCTTTGTGATTCCCGGTATTGTTGCCATGAACTCCATGACCAACAGCTTCAGTCCCATTGCTTATGATATCAATTTGTCCCGTATTTACGGACAAACCTTCGAGGCCACCATGACGGCTCCCATCAGTATGAAGGTGTATACGGCCGCAAGGATTCTGGCCGGAGCTCTGCGCGGCGTGTACAGCGCCTGCCTGATTTTGCTGCTGTCTCTCCTGTTCCGGGCGGATATTTACGCGGGAGGATACTTCTGGCTGATGCTGGTCCTGAACTGTCTGGTTTTTTCCTCTCTGGGATTTATTGCGGGGCTGGTGATCAATTCCCATGCGGATATGGCTAAGGTGACAAATTTTATTATCACCCCCATGTCTTTTCTGTGCGGCACTTTTTTCTCGCTGGACAAATTCCCGGGATTTTTGCGGCTGGTGGTGGAGATCCTGCCCCTCAGCCAGGCGGTGAGAGGTATGCGGGGCGGACTGAGAGGATCGGAAGCCGTCCTTCCTCCGGTGATTTTGCTGATATATCTGGCTGTGCTCGGGTTTGCCGCCGTCAGACTGTGCAGACGGGCGGAGTAGCCCTGTGGCAATTGTTACGTCGGTTGCCGTCAGTTTTCTGCCAGGCTGTGCAGACGGTCGGAGTAAATCTGCGGGGAATCAGCTTCTGATTGATGACTGTGGAAAGAAAGGGATGCGGGGAGTGAGGTGAAAATTATGAGGATTGTGTTTTTGCTGCAGGGAGACGGGATCGACTGGTTTTTCCGGCAGG
>CANQUG010000022.1 GCA_947626985.1 uncultured Lachnospiraceae bacterium
GATAAAAATTCAGAAGATGCGTCGTTTTTTCAGGCTGTGTTTTTCGGGCTGTATTTTTCGGGCTTGTGTTTTTTGGGCTTGTATTTTTCGGGCTTGTGTTTTTTGGGCTTGTATTTTTCGGGCTTGTGTTTTTTGGGACTGTGTTTTTTGGGACTGTGTTTTTTGGGACTCATGTTTTTCAGGCGTTACTTTTTTTAAGTCGACGCTGCTGAATTCGGCTGAATCCGGCGGGACGAAATAAAAGGGCTGCGGAAGAATAATTTTTCTCCGTTTACAAATACTATTTCCATAAATGGAAACGTAACCGGCGGATGGGCGGTGAAATGGGATGCGCGGCCGGTTGGTTTTCCATACCAATATGCGGAAAACTGCCAGCGACAGATTTTCCGCGTGAAAAGAGTCCGGAAGCATCCGGAAAGGAAAATACAGCAGGAAAATGGAGGTATTTTTATGAAGGCAACAGGAATAGTGAGAAGAATAGATGATTTGGGCAGGGTAGTGATTCCGAAGGAGATCCGCAGAACGCTGCGTATTAAGGAGGGCACTCCGCTGGAGATATTTACAGACAGAGAAGGAGAGGTCATTCTGAAAAAATATTCGCCTATCGGAGAACTGAGTATTTTTGCCCGGGAGTATGCGGAGGCTCTGGCACAGACAACGGGACTGGTTTCCTGCATTACGGATCATGATCAGGTGGTGGCGGCAGCAGGCAGCGGAAGCAAGGAATTAAACGGCAAGGAGATCAGCAGGGAGCTGGAGGAGGCTATTTCCGCGAGGGAAGGGAAATGTCTGAATGCCAATGAGAAGGGGAAGATTCCTGTGGTGGAGGACCAGAAGGAGGTTCCCTACGCTCAGACGATTCAGCCCATTATCTGTGCAGGGGACGCCATCGGGTCAGTGATTTTGATGGGAAAAAGTGAGAAAGATGTTTTCGGCGAGTCCGAGCGGAAGCTGGTGCAGACGGCGGCAGGTTTTCTGGGAAGACAAATGGAACAGTAGAGGATACCGGGTGGGCCGGGTCTTATGAAAAATGCCAGGATCAACCGTTCATTTTTTTGATGTGGTTCAGGAAAATGAGACTGTGATTCCTGGCATTATTTTTGCCCGATGCCGACGGTTCTCTGTCCGGCGGGAAATCCAGAAGCGTCCGGTGTGGTTAAGTGAAGTGACGCTTCCGGTGCGGTGAAACGATAAATGCCGACTCAGCACATTTCGGCGATCTTCATGATAAGGCGTTCCGTGTCCTCCCACCCCAGGCAGGCGTCGGTGATGGATTTGCCGGGGATAAGATTGTCGCAGATGTCCTGGCGTCCTTCATAGAGATAGCTTTCGATCATGACGCCCTTTACCAGGGTTTTCAGTTCCGGATTGTAGTTGCGGCTGTGCATCACTTCGCTGACGATGCGGATCTGTTCCTTATACTGCTTGCCGGAATTGGAATGGTTCACGTCCACGATGACGGCGGGATTTTTCAGGCTTCTGGCGGAATAAAGGCGGGAGAGACGGATCAGGTCCTCATAATGGTAGTTGGGGATGTTCTGGCCGTATTTGTCCACGCCGCCCCGGAGAATGGTGTGGGCCAGAGGGTTGCCGGAGGTTTCCACGTCAAAGCCCCGGTAAATAAAATGGTGGGGATGCTGGGCTGCCGTGACGGAATTCAGCATGACCTCCAGGTCTCCGCTGGTGGGGTTTTTCATTCCTACGGGGATGTCCATCCCGCTGGCTGTAAGGCGGTGCTGCTGGTTTTCCACAGACCGGGCCCCGATGGCCTCGTAGGAGAGCACATCGTCCAGATAGCTGCGGTTTTCCGGGTAGAGCATCTCGTCGGCGGCGGAAAGGCCGGTCTCCTTCATAACCCGGAGGTGGAGCTTCCGGATGGCGATGATGCCGGCCAGAAGGTCGGGAGCCTTGTCCGGCTGGGGCTGGTGAAGCATTCCCTTGTAGCCGTCCCCCGTGGTGCGGGGCTTGTTGGTGTAAACTCTGGGGATGATCATCAGCTTTTCGGAAACTTTGTCGCTGACGGTTTTCAGACGGGATACATATTCACAGACAGGATCCTCGCTGTCCGCAGAGCAGGGGCCCACAAGGACCACAAATTTATTGGATTTTCCGGTAAAAATATCACGGATCTCCCGGTCTCTCAGTTCTTTTTCCCTGCGGATGCCGTCGGGAAGGGGATATTCCGCTTTCAGCAGTTCCGGCAGGGGGAGCTGGTGGTTGGTTTTCATGGACATAGTCTGGTTCTTGCCTCCATTGGTAAAATACTGCCGGCAGGAATCCGCAGTCTGCGGCGGAACATGCCGGGCGCTTTTGTCATTATAGCATTTTGTATTTTAAAATGCCATAGAAAAATACTCCTCCAGGGTCATTCCGGTGAGGGTGAGATAGAAGGCCAGAGGCCTGGTGACGAAGCGGATGTGCCATGGTTCCCAGGGAAATCCGGTGACAGCCTCCTTATTCACGGGATAGCGGAGGATAAAGCCGTAGAGGGGAGCGTTGCGGGCCAGCCAGAGACCTTCAGGGGTCCGGGCAAAGTCCTCTGTCAGCTCCATCTGTACTTCCGGGCAGGAGACGTCCAGGGCAAGTCCGCTCTGATGCTCGCTGGTTCCGGGAGGGGCCACATAGGGGCTGCCTGTGGAGAGTTCCGCCTGGCGGGTATAGGAGCGGTAACCGGAGATGCCGCACAGGTTCAGGTTTTCATGCCGGGCGTCCCGGATCAGAGACAGGGCGGCGAAGGCGGTTTTTTCCTCCAGGAGGCGTTTGGGGTCGCCCGGGGCGGCCTCAAAGGGAATGCCGATATCCACGAGACCCTGGGGGACATGGTCCGGAGGGAGGGGATGCTCCCGGTTGATGAGAATGGTGTAGGGATTTTTCATGGGAACTTCCTCCTCAAGCTGCGGGGACCGGTCCTGTTTTTACGATTCCCATGTCGGAAGCCTTTCCGGCAGCAGGACTTTTGACGGTCGATCCTATCATGTCATATGTCTATGAGAGGAGGAGGAAAAATATTCCCAATAAAAACAGACCGCCGCAAAATGAAAAAAGGTTTTGCGGCGGCCTGCGGATGATGCTATTATTCGTCCAGAGCTTTTTCGCTCATTTCTTCCAGAAGCTCTTTTTTCAGGTCGTAAAGCTTCTGGGAGAGGTCCACGTATACTTTATTGGGGTTCACCAGACGGCGGGATTCATCCCAGAGGGTGTTCTGTTCCTTCTGGCAGAAGGCTCTCAGCTCCATCACGGAAGGAGAGTCGTATACTCTGCGGCCCTCTTTGATGACGGGGATGAGAAGCTCACGGAGCTCGTAGGTTCCGCCCAGAACCTTCGTTTTTTTCCAGGTATCCACCGGGTCGAAGATGATCATGGTTTCTTCCGGGTCAAAGCGCTCGTCCGCCAGGCAGATCAGGTCCGCCTTGATTTTTCCGGTGGATTTGCTGTAGATGCGGTACACGGTTTTATTCCCGGGGTTGGTGACCTTTTCCGTATTTTCGGAAAGTTTGATCTTGGGAACAAAGGTATTGCTGCCGGCGTCCTTCACGGCGGCCAGCTTGTATACGCCTCCGAAGGCGGGATTGTCCTTGGAGGTGATGAGGTTCGTTCCCACGCCCCAGGAGTTGATCCGGGCGTCCTGGGCCTTCAGGCTGTCGATCAGGTATTCGTCCAGATCGCTGGAAGCGGCGATGGTGGCGTCGTCGAAGCCTGCGGCAGCCAGCATTTTGTAAGCCTCCTTGGAGAGGTAGGCCAGGTCGCCGCTGTCGATACGGATACCGTATTTCGTGAGGGGAACGCCTTCCTCCCGCATTTCCTCAAATACGCGGATAGCGTTGGGAACGCCGGATTTCAGCACGTCGTAGGTGTCCACCAGGAGGGTGCAGGAATTCGGGTACATTTTCGCGTAGGTTTTAAAGGCGGTGTACTCATCCGGAAAGCTCATGATCCAGCTGTGGGCGTGGGTGCCCAGAACGGGAACCTGGAACATCTGGCCGGTGAGGACGTTGGAGGTGCCGATGCAGCCGCCGATCACAGCCGCTCTGGCGCCGAAGATGCCTGCGTCCGGTCCCTGTGCCCGGCGGAGACCGAATTCCATCACGCCGTCCCCTCTGGCCGCGTAGCAGACGCGGGCCGCTTTGGTGGCGATCAGACTCTGATGGTTGATGATGTTCAGGATGGCCGTTTCCACAAGCTGTGCCTCCATGATGGGGGCCACAACCTTTACCAGAGGCTCTCTGGGGAAGACGACGGTTCCTTCCGGGATGGCGTATATGTCGCCGGTAAAATGGAAGGTGCCCAGATATTCCAGAAAATCTTCGTCAAAGATGTTAAGGCTGCGGAGATATTCCACGTCCTCCGGGGTAAAGCGGAGGTTTTCGATGTATTCGATCATCTGCTCCAGCCCGGCTGTGATGGCAAAGCTGCCGCCGCAGGGATTGGTGCGGTAGAACATGTCGAAGATCACTGTCTGGTTGGTGGGGTTCTTAAAATAACCCTGCATCATGGTCAATTCATATAAATCGGTGAGCAGGGTAAGGTTATTTGCTCGCATTGCGTTTTTTCTCCTTTGAAATATTGCCCGGTACTTTGTCCGTAAAAATTTTTAACATTATAACATAATTTTTGTATATGGGGCTAAAAATATTAGAAAAAATAAAAAAAATCCCGGGAATTCCGGGAGTCCGAGAAAGAACGGGATGCTCCCGAAGGAAAATCCAGGAGGAGAGAAGGGAAAGCCTGGAGGAACGAGGAGAAACCCAGGAAGAACAGAGGGAAGGCAGGAAGGAACGAAGAGGAATCCAGGAAGAACAGAGGAAAAGCCTGGAGGAACGAGGAGAAAACCAGAAAGAACAGAGGAAAAGCCGGAAAGAAAGGGAAACCGGGGGTTGCGCATAAAGATGCGAAGTATTATAATAAGTGAAAATCAGATAAATCATGTTCTGTATCCATGATTTTCCGATTTCATGGGGAACCATATGTCAATATTATGATAATCGGATATTTTGGAAGAACATGTGAATCGACGGTGGAAGGTCTGTTTTTATTATTGGCTGTGCAGACGAAAGTTTTTGATGAGCGGATTCCATCGCTGACTGATGACAACGCAGTGCTGACGCGGACAGCGGGTGCTGATTACTCGATGATTCATGCGGCACTGTACTGGATTGTTTTTTTAAAAGGCTGGGAGGGTTTTTATGAAATCGTATCGTAAGGATTATCCGAGACCGCAGATGGTGAGAGATAACTGGGTTAATCTTAACGGAAAATGGGATTTTGCTTTTGATGATTCCGATGAGGGGGAAACGCTGGGATGGGGCGAAGGCTTCCACGGGGAAAGAGAAATCCTGGTGCCCTTTACTTATGAGACGGAAAAAAGCGGGATCGGGGATGAAAAAAGACATGATGTTGTGTGGTATCAGCGGTTTGCAGAGCTGGACAAGCTGCCGGGGAAGCGGATCCTGCTTCATTTTGAGGGCTGTGATTTTGTCACCGGAGTGTGGGTGAACGGAAAATATCAGGGAGAGCACCGCGGCGGATACGCCAGATTCTCCTTTGACATTACGGACGCCGCAGTGACGGGACAGAACCGGATCGTGGTGAGGGCGGAGGATTCCTTCAGTCAGGAGCAGCCCCGGGGAAAACAGCGCTGGGCGGACTATAATTTCGGCTGCTGGTATGTGCAGGCCACCGGAATCTGGAAGACCGTGTGGCTGGAGACGGTTCCGGAGATTTCTCTGAAAAATCTGAAGATTACCCCCAGACTGGAGACGGCGGACGTGTCGGTTCTGGCCGGAATCCGGGGGCAGAGCGGGAAGGCGGAGAGAGATATCCTGCTGGAGGCAGAGGTTTCCTTCCAGGGACATTTTATCGGCCATGCTTCGGTTCCTGTGCGGAACGGACATACAGAGTGTGTGGTTTCTCTGTACCGGGATGATGAGTACGAGTGGGGGCTTCACACCTGGACTCCGGAGAAGCCGGAGCTGTATGATCTGCGGCTGCGTCTGACGGTGGACGGCGTTGTGACGGATGAGGTGTTTTCCTATTTCGGGATGCGGGAGATCCGCATCGATAACGGGAAGATCCTGCTGAACGGGGAGCCTTTGTATCAGAGGCTGATTCTGGATCAGGGCTACTGGAAGGAGTCGGGGATCACTCCTCCTGATGAGGAGGCTCTTGTGCGGGACATCGACAGGATTCATCAGCTGGGCTTTAACGGCCTGCGCAAGCATATGAAGATTGAGGACGAGAGGTTTCTGTACTGGTGCGACGTGAAGGGCATGCTGGTGTGGAGCGAGATGGCCGCAGCCTATCGGTACAGCGATGATGCGGTTCAGGAGTTTACACAGGAGTGGATGGAAATCCTCCGGCAGAATTATAATCATCCCTGTATCATCACCTGGACGCCCTTTAATGAATCCTGGGGCATTCCTCATGTGAAGATCAGCCGTACGCAGCAGCATTTCACAGAGGCCATTTATCATCTGACCAAAAGCTTTGATCCCATGAGGCCTGTGATCGTGAATGACGGCTGGGAGCATACGGTTTCGGATATCGTCACTCTTCATGATTACGAGGAGGACGGGGATGTTTTCCTGGAGAGATATCTGGAGCAGAAGGACGAGCTGCTCAGCGGCAGGATGTACCATAATCAGTCCCGGGCCGTTATGGCGGACGGGTTCGCTTATCGGGGGCAGCCCATTATTATCAGCGAGTACGGCGGGATTGCCTTTGCCCAGAGGGCTGAGAACGAATGGGGCTACGGGAATGCGGTGAAGAGCGAGGAGGAATTTCTGGCGCGGTATGAGAAGATTACCACTGCCATTCAGAAGCTGCCTTATGCTGTGGGGTTCTGCTATACCCAGGTGTCGGATGTGCAGCAGGAGGTAAACGGGCTGATGACGGCGGAGAGGGAATTTAAGGTTTCGCCGGAGGCGATTGCGGAGATCAACAGAAGGAGATAAAATTTGCCGGCGCAGGGCTTTAAAAGCGGGGAAAAGCGGGGCCGGACATAAAAAGCGGGCTGTCGTTAAATGCTGACCGGACACAGTATATGGATGGGTTTTATAAATAATCCTTTCTGTACTGTGGGGTCATGAAATTTAACGGCAGCCCTTTTTTTATACGTCCTTGCAGAGAAACCTTTCTTCCGGATGTGTCCCTGTTGGCATCATGATTTCTCTATGAACGGACAGATTAAAGTCCGTACTCCTGGGCCAGCTTTTTAAATTCCGGCAGTGAATTGATGATGGTGCTGTAGGAAACACAGTAGGCCAGTCTTACGTATCCCGGGCAGGCGAAGGAGCTTCCCGGAACCATCAGGATGTTGTATTTCTTTCCGGCATTGCAGAATTCCTTTTCATCCGGAACCGGGGATTTTACGAAGAGGTAAAATGCTCCCTGGGGCTTGATGCACTCGAAGCCGCATTCCTTCAGTCCGTTATAAAGGGCGATGCGGTTTTTGTCGTAGGCGGCCACGTCCACCTCTGCGTCCACGCATTTGGCAATGACCTTCTGGATGAGGGAGGGGGCGTTTACGCTTCCAAGAACACGGTTGGCGATGGTGGCGGCGGTAATCACTTCCTCGCTGCCGTCCAGCTCGTCCGGGATCACCAGATAGCCGATACGCTCTCCGGGAAGGGAGAGGGACTTGCTGTAGGAGTAGCCTACCACAGTGTTTTTATAATATTTCGTAAGATAGGGAACCACCACGCCGTCGTAGGCCAGCTCACGGTAGGGCTCGTCGGAGATCAGGTAGATGACGCTGCCGAATTCCTGCTGTTTCTTTTCCAGGATGGCGGCCAGCTTTTTGATGGTTTCCTCCGAGTATACCACGCCGGTGGGATTGTGGGGAGTGTTGACGATCACGGCTCTGGTATTGGCGGTGATCTTCTGCTCCAGTTCCACGAGGTTGGGCTGGAAGGTGGAGGTATCCGGAGAGATTTCTACCAGCTTGCCGTCATAATTTCTTACATAGGCGCTGTACTCCAGAAAATAGGGGGCGAATACCACTACTTCCTCGCCGGGGTTCAGGATCGTCTTCAGGATGACGTTCAGTCCGCTGGCGGCACCGACGGTCATGATCAGGTTTTTCGCCGCGAAGGAGGTGCCGAAGCGGCGGTTCAGGGATTCCGCGATGGTCTGGCGCACGTCCTCGAAGCCGGCGTTGCTCATGTAGCCGTGAAGAACCGTGGGTTCCTCCTCGTTCACCAGCTGGATGATGGCCTGGCGTACGCAGTCCGGAGCGGGAACGCTGGGATTTCCCAGACTGAAGTCGTATACCTTGTCCGGTCCGTAGATGGCGCGGAGGCGGTTGCCCTCCTCGAACATCATGCGGACGGCGGAGTTATTCTGTACGAAGGGTTTCATTTTTTCTGATATCATAGTCAGGTTTCCTCCCTGTTTGGTTAAGTGTTTTTTCTTTGAACATTATTCTGAATGCCGTTCCGGCTGCAGAATCCTGTGATTATGCCACGGCGTCCATCCCGACCTTCAGGGCCTTTTTATTCAGCTCCAGGAACTGAGGCTTGATGTTGGCCTCCAGGATGCTGTCCCAGTGAATGTGCTCCAGTCCCATGGCCTTGATGATGGTGCCCAGAAGGATGATGTTGGCGGCTTTTTCGTTTCCAAGCTCGGCGGCGAGACGGGTGGCGTCCACCACTTTTGCGTTTACATGCTTCTGGATCTCCTCCAGAATGTCGTCCGCGTAGGTTTCTTCTCCGGTAATCACGGACATGGACGGGATTTCTTCATTGTTTACCACCAGTGTTCCGTCCTTTTTCAGGTAATCCAGGGCGCGGAGAGCTTCCATCTTCTCGAAGGAAACCACGATGTCCGCCTTCCCTTTTTCGATGACGGGGGACATGACCTTCTCTCCGTAGCGGACCTGAGAGGAAACGCTGCCGCCTCTCTGGGACATTCCGTGAATCTCGCTCATTTTTACGTCGTAACCGGCCTCCATGAGACCGTTGGTTAAAATTTTGCTGGCGAGGATGGTACCCTGACCGCCCACACCTACCAGTAAAATGCTTTTCGTCATGGTATTAATCCTCCTTTACGATAGCGCCCTTTTTGCAGACCTGGGTGCAGACGTCGCAGCCCACGCACTGGGCGCGGTGAATGGAAACTTTTTTCGTGTCCTTATTATAGGACATTGCGGGGCAGCCGGCTTTCAGACAGAGCTTGCAGCCGATGCACTTTTCCGGATCCACTTTATTTTTCGTGGAGAAAAGTTTGTCGAATTCCGCTTTATCTTCTTTGGAGAATTTCTTCAGCACGCAGGGCCAGCGGGTGATGATCACGGAGGGCTCGTCCAGGGCAAGGCATCTGTCCAGGGCTTCGTCCACTTCGTCCAGATGGTTGGGGTTCACCACGTACACATGCTTCACGCCGATGGCGCGGACCAGATCCTCGATTTTGATCAGGGTGGTCTCCTCGCCCTTGGCCGTGTAGCCGGTGCCCGGATTTTCCTGGTGTCCGGTCATGCCGGTGATGCGGTTGTCCAAGATGATGTTTACGGTGTTGCTCTTATTGTACACGGTGTTGATGAGGGAGTTCACGCCGGTGTGGAAGAAGGTGGAGTCTCCCAGAACCGTTACCACTCTGCGGCCGTTCCCGATGGCATTAAAGGCGCGCTGCGCGCCGTGGCCGATGCTGATGCTGGCTCCCATGCAGACGGTGGAATCCATGGCGTTGTAGGGCTTGCCTGCGGCAAGGGTATAACAGCCGATGTCGCCGCTGATCATGATATCCTTGCGCTTGCCCAGGCGGTAGAAGAGGCCGCGATGGGGACAGCCGGCGCAGAAGGTGGGAGCGCGGTTAATCAGTTTCGTTTTGTCAAATTCGATGGTCTCCTCCGCCTTTCCGGTGACGCAGGCGCGGATCACGTCCGGAGTCAGCTCGCCGTAGGAGGGGAAGAGGTCCTTCCCGATGCAGGCACAGCCCTGCTGTTTTACAAATTCTTCTATGTAGGGATCGTTTTCTTCCAGAATGTATACCTTATCCACCTTCGAGCAGAAGTTCCGGATCATGTTCGCCGGGAGGGGATTGGTCATGCCGAGCTTCAGGTAGGAGGCGTTCTCCCCGAAGACTTCCTTCGCATAGTAATAGCAGATGCCGGAGGCAATGACGCCGATGGAAGTGTCGCCCATTTCCATGCGGTTGAAGGAGCAGGTTTCGGTGAACTCGGCAAGTTTTTTCAGCCGTTCCTGCAGGTTTACCCGAAGCTTCCGGGCGATGGCGGGAAGACAGACGTATTTCGCCGGGTTTTTCTCCCAGGTTTTCGGAGCGATCTCCGTGCGGTCCTTCAGCTCCACGATGGATTTCGAGTGACAGACACGGGTGGTCATACGGATGATGAAGGGGGTGTCGAATTTTTCACCCAGTTCATACGCGGCTTTTACCATGTCGATGCACTCCTGGCTGTCGGATGGCTCCAGCATGGCGATTTTGGCTGATTTGGCATAGTTCCGGTTATCCTGTTCATTCTGGGAGGAGAACATGCCAGGCTCGTCAGCAGTGACGATCACGTTTCCTCCGTTTACTCCCATGTAGGCCCAGGTGAACATGGGGTCTGCTGCTACGTTCATGCCTACGTGCTTCATGGATACCATGCTGCGCAGGCCTGCCACGGACGCTCCGATGGCGGATTCCATGGCGACTTTCTCATTCGGCGCCCATTCCGCGTATATTTCCTGATATGCAGAAAGGTTTTCCAGAATTTCCGTACTGGGTGTACCCGGATATGCGGATGCGTAGGAAACACCCGCCTCATACGCCCCTCTGGCGATCGCTTCATCGCCGGTCATCAGCTTTTTCATATGGTTCCTCCTTATGATTTTTTTACTAAAATTTCGGTCATTCGGGCCTCTCTTATAGTAATAATTTATTCTAACGCCATTGTGAGGGGCGTGTCAATGAAATAATCGTTGTTTTTTGACAAAATATTTGTAATTATTTGTCTATTTTGCAGAATCGTCAGAATAATACCGAAAATTAAAGCTTCTGTTCTTTCGGAGTAAAACTTACCCGGAAAAAAAGCTTCCGGTATTCTTTGGGCGTATACCCGGTTCTGGCCTTGAAAACCCGAATAAAATGGCTCTGGGAGCTGAAGGCCAGATAGGAGGCGATATCCGCGTAGCTGTAGTCGGAGTACTTCAGCATATTCTGGGCGGCTTCCACCCGCCGGGAGGTGATATAGTCCGAAATGGATACGCCGGTTTCCTTCTTGAACAGGGCGGAGAGATAGTGGGAATTCAGTTCCACGTGCTCTGCCAGATCTGTGACGCGGATGGTTTCATACAGGTGGTGGTATACGTAGTCCATACACCGGATCACGGGCTGGGAAAAGACGTTTTCTTTTTTTGCTTCCGCTACGCGCCGGGTAAAGAAGGCAAACATGTCTTTGTGCAGTTCTTTGATTTCCTCCACGGTCCTGCAGCAGTCCGCCTTATTGATGTAGAGGTCGCTGGCATTGTAGGCTTTTTCCGCGTTCATGCCGCCCTGTATGGCAAATCTGGTGGCGAGGGTGATGGCTGCCACGAAAAGGTACTGATAATGCCGGAGGGGGTCGTCGGACAGATGTCCGTTCATGTCGGAGCAGAACAGGCGGTTTCCTTCCTCCACAGCCCGGGGATTTCCCACGCGCAGAAGCTCGTACTGAAGCATTTCCTGATCGTAATAAAAGTGCTGAAAATCGTTTTCGCGGTTTAAAAATTCCATGTACAGGAGCTGTTTTTCCGTTACTGTTTTGTTGGCCATATGGATTCCCTCCCTGTTTGGGTTTTTTTTCTGGGTGACAGCGTATCCCTGGAAAAAAGGATACAATGGAAACGTTTTGGTTTCAAGATAAATTTTCTCCGATATTCTGCCGGAGCGGGGAAAGGGGTGTGTTTCTGCATTCTTCAGGAGGCGCCGGTAAAAGAAAAAGAGTTTCTCCATCTTTGAGATACGCCGGTAAAAGAAAAAAGTGTTCTGTGCCTTTTGAGATACTCTGGCAAAAGAAAAAAGTGTTCTGTGCCTTTTGAGATACGCCGGTAAAAGAAAAAGAGTTTCAGTGTTCTTTGGGACGCGCTGATAAATGAAAAAAGCGTCTCTCCGCTTTTGTGGAAGCAGAGAAACGCTCTCTCAGGTGCGACAATTTTTGGTTGAGGAAACCTTTTTATGAAGTATTTCCTGCTGACAGAGATAATATATTACGTTTGCGTGACGCGGTATTGCACGATGGTAATTTTTATGGCAGATTTTTAAGCCGGATTGTCATATTTTCCCATTGTCCGCATATATTGAAAATGTCGGGAAATTTTGGAACCATGTTTTTGACCGCGGCGGCGATTCTGTTCCGGAAAAGGTGGGAAATCAATTGGAGCAAGATATTTACACATTCAGGGAGAAGATGGAGGGGGAATTTCGTATTCGGGGGGAGTGCGCTCTCCGTCTTCTGATCACAAAACTGGATATTATTAATTCCGCCCTTCTGATCAGGCGCAGCAGAAATGTCATTCAGATGCGCAGCGGGCGGATGAAGTCCTTTGGCAGCGTGTGCAAAAAGCTGGAGCGGAAGGGGCTGGAGCCGGATTTTGACGTGGCTCTGGAGCGCATCAATGATCTTGTGGGCGTCCGCGCCATCTGTTCCTATCTGGACGATATTTATCAGGTGGCGGATCTCCTGAAAAAGCAGGAGGATGTTCGTCTGCTGAAGGAGAAGGATTACATAAAATGTCCGAAGAAATCCGGTTATCAGAGCCTTCACCTGATTCTGGAGGTGGCTGTTCCCTTCCAGAGGGGCGCGCAGTGGACGAAGGCGGAGCTGCAGCTGCGGACGGCGGCCATGGATTACTGGGCCAGCCTGGATCATCAGCTGCGTTATAAAAAGGGAAACCGGCAGGCGCAGCTCATCGACGGGGAGCTGCGTTCCTGCGCGGAGACCATCGCCGGTCTGGATGAGAGGATGCTGGCGATCCGCAGGAAGATTGAGGAGATCTGAGGCGTGTCAGATCCTTACGGTAAGTGTAAGTATTATTTCCCTGCCTCCTGTGCTGTCATGGTCCCGGAAAATTCTGGAAGAGAAGCGTTTTATCGCTGAAAATGATACGGGTACGGAAAGGGTGTTTACGGACCGCAGAGGACTGTATCCGGCTGGGAGAATGGCGGAGCCCGGATCATATCTTTTATTTTTTCTCTGAATGTGTTATGATGTTAGAAAAATAATATACAAGGAGGAACCCCATGGCAAATAAAAAACTCGGCTTCGGGATGATGCGTCTGCCTCTTCTGGATTCCAACGACGCATCCTCTATTGATCTGGAGCAGACGAAAAAAATGGTAGATACCTTTCTTGAACGTGGTTTTACTTACTTTGATACAGCCTGGATGTACCATAGTTTTAAGAGCGAAAACGCGGTGAAGGAGGTGCTGGTGAGCCGTCATCCGAGAGACAGCTTTACTCTGGCTACCAAGCTTCACGCTGATTTTGTAAAGTCGAAGGAGGACCGGGATCAGATTTTCCAGGAGCAGATGAGAAAGACGGGCGTTACATATTTCGATTACTATCTGCTTCACGATATGAGTGCCCGTCATTATGAGGCGTATAAGGAACTGGACTGCTTTAACTGGTTAAAGGAGAAAAAGGCTCAGGGGCTTGTGAAGCATATGGGTTTTTCCTTCCACGATAAAGCGGACGTTCTGGATAAAGTTCTTACGGAGCATCCGGAGATGGAATTTGTTCAGCTGCAGCTGAATTATCTGGACTGGGGCAGCGAGAGCGTGCAGTCCGGAAAATGCTATGAGGTGGCTGTGAAGCACGGGAAGCCGGTGGTGGTTATGGAGCCGGTAAAGGGCGGTACTCTGGCCCGGATTCCCCGTTACATGGAGAAGGCCATGAAGGAGTATCATCCTGATATGTCCATTCCCTCCTGGGCCATCCGCTTTGCCGCAAGTCTGGACAATGTCATGATGGTTCTGAGCGGAATGAGCAGTATGGAGCAGCTTCTGGACAATACCGGTTACATGAAGGAGTTTGTTCCTCTCAACGAGGAGGAGCAGGAGCTGGTGAAACGGGCCGCTGAGGCGATCAATTCCAATATCACCGTTCCCTGTACCGGGTGCGCTTACTGTACGGACGGATGTCCTCAGCAGATCGCCATTCCCAGGTATTTCGCTCTTTATAATGCGGAAAAGCAGAAGAATAAGGATAAGGACTGGCAGCCGCCGAAGGACTCCTATGAGGATCTGGCGAAGGAATTCGGAAAGGCCAGCGACTGTGTGGCCTGCGGCCAGTGCGAGGGAATCTGTCCCCAGCATCTGCCGGTTATTGATTATTTGAAGGATGTGGCGGAGTATTTTGAAAAAAATGAGTGAGGCGTTTTGAAAAAAAGCTGAAGAAAAACGTCCGGGCATCTGAAGGGTCCGGGCGTTTTCCTGTACAGATGTTTTGCCGGCTGTTGCGGAAAAGAAATTCAGCAAAGAAAAATACTCTGAAAAGCTCTGAAAAGTCTCTGAAAAGCCTGCTGAAAAAATTTAAAAAAGTGCTTGCATTTCTTTGTGGAGTGTTATATAATAACGATTGTCGCAGGTGAGAAAGAAGCGGCAATCGTAAAGGGCTATCGCCAAACGGTAAGGCAACGGACTCTGACTCCGTCAGTTCCAGGTTCGAATCCTGGTAGCCCTGCTTGAGAGCATCCGGATGGGTGCTCTTTTTTTGTGCCGAAAATCCCATAAAGTGAAATGAATCATTTCCCTGAATAATTGTATGGATAATAAGGAAAAAAGTGTGTGCAATTTATCGATTCTATGGTAGAATAAAAATTGCAAAAGCTGTACTCCAAAATTCAATGTTATGAGAGCTGCGAATATTTTGGAGGGATATGATTCATCGAAATATTTGGGAGTTATTGCCTTTTTTACAAAGACATATTTGAAAACAGAGCTGTTTGACGGAATCTCTTTCTGACAGGAAAATCAGAAAATATGGAGCGGTGATTTATGGATAGTAGTTTTCGAATGGAAATGAACCGGGACATTTTACAGGAGCTGGTCATGGGGATATTGGCAGTTATGCGGAAACAATTAGTGCGTATCGTGCTTTATGGCTCTGTCGCGCGAGGCGCAGATACAAAAGAATCCGATGTTGACGTGGCATTGATCGTAAAGGGTACGTTAGATGAGGGGACAGAAGATAAGCTGTCAGATTTTATTGTGGATATGAATTTGAAATACGATAAAGTGTTTTCTATTATAGATATTGAGAGATCTAAAATGGACAAGTGGGGCGATACCCTGCCGTTTTACAGGAATATAAACGAGGAGGGAATTGTATTATGGAAAGCAGCATGAAAAAAATGGCTGACTATCGTATGGAACGTGCGGAAGAAATGTTGGATGCTGCGAAAGATAACCTGACTATGATGATTTTTATGTTGCAGTGAAAGAAGATGTAAAAAGGCAGTTGGAAAATGCTGAACTATTTGTTTCGGCGATAAAAAGTACATGGAGACGTAAATGTTTCTGAAAGATTGAGGTTATATTGATGAGTAATATTGTTTATACGCCTGATCAGATAAAAGAGATTTTGAGACCGGTATTTCGTATCCATAATGTGCGGCGGGCTATTTTGTTCGGTTCTTATAGTAAGGGAGATGCGGGAGAACAAAGCGATGTGGATATTTTTGTGGAAAGTGGTCTGAAAGGACTTGCCTTTTTTGGATTATTGGAGGATGTGGTAACATCCCTGGGCAAACAGGTGGATTTATTAGATGCTTCAGAGATCATTCCGCAGTCTCCTATTGATATGGAAATAAAGAAACACGGGGTAGTTATCTATGGAAAGTAAAGACAGACAGGTGTTGGAAAAGATTAATGGGCATATACAGTCTGTTTTAAATTATTGTAAAGATTGTTCCAGTCTGATGCAGTTTGAGCAGAATAGGATGCGAGTAGAAGCGTGCGTCTTTAATCTTATGCAGATTGGTGAGCTTGCTAAAAGTTTGTTGAGTGAAGAAGCAAAAGAGGAAATAAAGACGATACCGTGGAAGCAGATATACGGTATGCGTAATCGTATCGTTCATGGCTATGCCGGAGTTGAGATGAAAATTGTCTGGGATACTATCAGCGAAGATTTGCCTTTGCTTGGGAAGGAATTGCGCAGATGTTTACAAGCAGAGACGTATGCTCCATTTATGGAAGGAAGTGCAGGCAACAGAGATGAAAAATAATACCCACATTCGTCAGGCAGTCCCGGAGGATGCCGGAAAAATTCTGGAAATTTATATTCCGTACATAGAAAAAACCGCAATTACATTTGAGTATGACGTGCCGTCTCCTGAAGAATTTACGAATCGTATAGAACATACGTTGAAAAAGTACCCTTATATTGTGGCGGAAAGCGGCGATGAAATCCTGGGGTACGCGTACACCGGAGCGTTCAAGGAAAGAGCCGCTTACGACCGGGCGGTGGAAACTACGATTTACGTCAGAGAAGATAAAAAGAAGCTGGGGCTGGGGCGGATGCTCTACAGCGCCCTGGAGGAAATTTCCGGAGCCCAGAACGTCACCAACCTGAACGCCTGCATTGCCTATCCGGAGACTGAGGATGAATATCTCACCAGAGACAGTGTGAAATTCCACACCCATATGGGTTATCAGATGGTGGGGGAGTTTCATAAATGCGGATACAAATTCGGCCGGTGGTACAATATGGTCTGGATGGAGAAAATCATCAGGGAGCACCCCGCGCATCCGCCGAAGTTCATTCCTTTTCCGGAATGTGACTGGATCGCCTGTACAGGAAAGGACGCTTGCCATGGCAAAACCGAGCTACGAAACCTTATATGAGAGCAGCCAGCTGGGCATCCGGCTCTCTTTTCTTACGACTCCGGGAGGATATAATCCCCTCCACTGGCACAATGAGCTGGAGATTCTTTATCACCTGAACGGGGAAGCGGATATCACTGTGGAAGGAAAAAAATACTCCCTTCCTAAAAAAAATCTGCTCACAGTGGAATCCTGCCAGGTGCACAGTACTCATGTGTACGACATGACAGGTATGTACCTGTGCATTCACGTATCCAAAAATCATCTGAAAAATTATCTTCCGGAAATCGAACTGTACCAGATCCGCTGTTATCCTCAGGAGATTTCAGACGAAGATTTTCCGGCGTACCTGCATATCTGCGAGCTTCTTGCGGAGATCACGAAGCTGTATATGACGGACGCCGCGGCGTATCGTCTGGAGGCGGAGGGGCTGGTTATTCAGGCGGTTTCCCGTCTGATCCGATACTTTTCCTCTAAAGCGCTGCCTGAAAAATCGGATGTGGACACGTTAACTATAGAGCGCATCCGCCGGGTGATCACCTACGTGCGCGAACATTATAAAGAACCCATTTCCCTTCAGGATATATCCGGCCTGCTGGGACTGAGCCGTGAATATTTCTGTCGTTTTTTCAAGAAAAATATGAAAATCTCTTTCCTGGAGTACCTGAATGATGTACGTCTCTCTCATATTTATGAGGAACTTCAGGAAACGGATACCCCCATCGGAATTCTTATCGAGGAGAATGGGTTCACTAATCAGAAATTATTTAATCGGTCCTTTAAAAAACTGTACGGCTGCAGACCCTCCGAGGTGAGGGCGATGAAATGCAGTCAGCAGGATACATAAGCTTTTGGGGGACAGAAGATGAAATTTGCGATGAGGAAAAAATTCGCCTTTGAAGTGCAGCAGTATTTTCCTGGCGGGTAATGTGAGATATCCCTGTCAAAACGGCATAGCCGTCTTCAGGCTGTGCCGCCGTCTGGCAGGGAATATTTTTAAATTAATTTCTGAATTATCTTCCATCCAGCGCATTGCCTACAGCATTTCCCACGTCATTCACTGCGTCGCCTACGCCTTCGCCCAGATCCTTTACGCCGTTTCCAAGGGCGCCGGATACAGTATCGTCGTCTTTATTATTTATGCTTTCCGTTTCATTGCCGTCTGCGGAACCGGTATCGCCGGAACGGCTGTTTTTGGAGCTGTCATTGCCGGAATCATCACTGTCGGAAATATCACGGTCAGAGGATTTATCAGAAGCATCGTTATCAGAAATTCTATTATCGGAAGTTCCGCTGTCAGAAGTTTCGGCGTCAGATGCTGCGTTTCCGGGATCCTCATCCTCATTTTTTTCATCGGAAGTGCCCTCATGATCTTTATTTCCCAGAATGTCATTTCCGTTATCATCGGCGTCCTCAGAAGCGTCGTTATCGATGTTGTCAGCCGCTCCCTGGCCGGTATAACCTGCGCCGTCATTCATATCTCCATGATTCTCTGCCGTGCCGGATTCATCCGCGGCATGATTGCTGTCTTCCCCGCAGGCGGTAAACATACAGAGAGTGAGTACAAGTAAAGCTCCTGAAAAAATCATTTTCACTTTTTTCATTATCAGAATCTCCTTTTCCAAATTTTTAGCTTGTACTCCTAATATGCTCTGTTTCACTGAAGCTATACTTCCAAAAAATGTAAAAAAGATAATTCATATTTAAAAATTATCGGGGTTTTTGTTTTAAAGAATGGACTTTGTTATTATTGATATTGCCTTTTCAAAAATATTGCGTTTTTCATCATTATATGTTATGCTCATTTCAACAACTTAGAGAACAAACGAATTTCTTCTGACATGAAAATCAGTTATAAATATTATTGGCTTGTCGAATGGAAAATCGTTCAGATTAATTTTTGTTTATAGTTATCTAAAATGGCAATAATAAAAACAGTTTCAAATAGAATGAGGTGAACACTGTGAAAATTCAAGCATTGATGCTGAAAAATTTTATGCTGTTTGAAGATGCCCGGTTTGACTGGTCGGATAATATTAATATCATCTGCGGAGAAAACAGCACAGGAAAAACCACTCTTTTAAAGGTTATGTATTCTTTGCTGAAACCGATTAGTAAAGGAAGCCCCGAAATGGCTACAAAAGAAATGGCAGAAAGAAGTTTTGTTGAAAAACTTCAGGGAGTCTTTCGTCCGGATGAGATGAAAATCGGTCGTTTGGTAAGCAGAGTACAGGGAAGTAATCGAGCGGAATTTTGCGCGATATTGGATAAAAAACAGAAAATATCAATGGGATTTGGGAGCCGTCAGGAAAATCATGCAGATATCAAGCTTGATCTTTCAGAAAATGGACAGTCCTTTGATGCAATTTATATTCCTACAAAGGAAATGATTTCAACAACGCAGTATTTCAACAGCCTCTATGAGCAATATCATATTGATTTTGAAGAAATGTACTATGATTTAAATAAACTTTTGGAGCGTCCCCTGTCAAAAGGGCCGAATACAAGCGAGCAAAACGAAGTGCTTCACAGTTTTGAAAAAATCATGAAAGGACAGATTATCCAAAAAGATAAAAAGTTCTATCTGAAAATGAAAGGAAAAGGAGAATTTGAGATGGGGCTGGTATCTGATGGCTATCGGAAATTATCCATGATAATCTATATGATTTTATCCGGAAGCCTTAATAAAGATACCATTCTATTTTGGGATGAACCGGAAACCAATATGAATCCTAAAATGATTCAGCCAATTGTGAAGGCTCTTACCGTACTTGCCAGGATGGGGGTACAAATCTTTGTGACTACACATGATTATTTTGTTCAGCAGGAATTTAATATGTTGTCAGTATATCCGGAATTAAATATCAATAACCTGGATCTTCGCTTTATTTCTTTATATTTTGATGATGATTCAGACAGACTGACCTATGAAATGAAAAACAGTTCCTCGGATTTGGCACATAACGCAATTATGCATGAATTTGACGCAATGTATGACAGAGAGCAGGGATTTATTTATGATATATGAAGAAAGTGATATGAAATTTGATTTCCCCGATGATAACACGACGATAAAATTTGATGATAATGTGGAATTTTACAGAAAGCTGTTTAATGCATTGCCCGGATCTAAGGCTGTAGATTTTATTACATTGGATAAAGAGTTTGCCGCATTTATTGAGATCAAAAACTGTATGGGTAATGAAGGAAATAACAGATGGAGAATTTTCCCTGACAATCAGAAAAAGGAAACATCACATACCGCCACGGATTTGGAAGGAAGAGACAGCCTGGATATTGAGATCTCAGAAAAAACAGCTATGACGCTGGCCGCATTAACCGGAATCGTATCGTTTGGAGAATCCAGACCGTCCCTTCGGGAACTGAGAAATATCGCAGATAATGTGATTTTGAGATATTTAAAAGATGGGAAGAAAAAGAAATATGTAATTCTGCTTTTGGAAGGCGACTTCGGCTCTCATACACGATCAAAGAAAATGATTATGTCAAATTTACAGAGGAGCATAAAACAAAAACTAAAATGGCTGAACTGTCAGGTTTCCGTAGTGGATTCAGATACATATCCTTCAAAAATATTTAGGATTGTCAGCTGAATATTGTGGAAAATGCTATTCCCCTTTAGCTGGTATAGTAAAAGGAAGATGCCGGACTTCGAAAGTCGGACACCTTCCTTTTTTATTGATATCATGTTTTATTGTTATCGTTTTTATATTATTGCTTTTGGTTATTCACGCTTTTTATTATTATCGTTTTTGGCTCTTTTCGTCTGCGCTGCAGATTCCTGCGCATCCGGTCCCGGAAGCTTATCCGTTGATCACGTCGCTCATATCGTAAAGTCCCGCGGGCTTCCCGGCCAGGTACTTCGCCGCTTCCACGGCGCCTTTGCCGAAAACGGCTTTGGAATGGGCGGTGTGTTTAAACTCGATGACTTCGTCCGGGCCGGCGAAGATTACTTCGTGTTCGCCCACGATGGTGCCGCCTCTGACTGCGGAAATGCCGATCTCCTTATCCGGGCGTTTTTCTCTTCTCTGGCTGCGGTCATAGACATACTCATATGTGCTGCCCATGGCTTCATTCAGGCTGTCCGCCAGAGCCAGAGCCGTGCCGCTGGGCGCATCCACTTTCAGGCGGTGATGGCGCTCCACGATCTCCATGTCAAAGCCTGCTGTGGCCAGTACTTTGGCCGCATCCTGGACCAGCTTCAAAAGAGTATTGATTCCCAGGGACATATTCGCCGAGCGGAGCACCGCTACCTTTTTCGAGGTCTCCTTCAGATGGGCAAGCTGCTCCTCCGTGAGACCGGTGGTACAGACGATCACCGGAATCTGCCGCTCGGCACTGTAGTCCAGAAGCGCGTCCACTGCTTTTGCGGTGGAAAAATCGATGATCACGTCGGCTTCCACCGAACATGCCTTCATATTGGTAAACACCGGATAGGAGTACAGTCCCTTATCTGCGATATCAAATCCTGCCACGATCTCCGCTGCCGGATCCTGCTCCACAAGTCCGGAAATCACCTGTCCCATATGGCCATTGCAGCCGTGCATGATTATTTTTACCATGGTTATTTATCCTCCTGTATTCTGACCGGATGTCCTTCGCTGTCCGGGGGAACTATTCCGGCCTCCCATATCTTATGCCAGCTGGATGCCGAAATCCACCATGGCCTTCTTCAGGATCTCCTTATTGGCGTCCTCCATCTCGGAGAGAGGCATACGAAGAGGTCCTACCTCCATGCCCATAAGGTTCATGGCCGCCTTCACCGGAATGGGGTTCACTTCGCAGAACAGAGCGTTGATCAGCGGAATAGCCGCCAGCTGAATCTTCGCCGCGCCTTCCAGATCACCCTCCAGGAACTTCATGACCATGTCGTGGGTCTGTCTGGGAGCCACATTGGACAGTACGGAGATTACTCCGATGCCGCCCAGAGAAAGGATGGGCAGCGTCTGGTCGTCATTGCCGGAATACAGCTCCAGATTTCCGTCGGCCAGATACATGGTCCTGGCGATCTGGGAGAGATCCCCGCTGGCTGCCTTGAGTCCTACAATATTTTTTACATTTTTCGCCAGGGTCGCCGCCGTAGCAGGCTGGATATTGCATCCGGTACGGCTGGGCACATTATACATGATGAGCGGAGTATCGGGAACCGATTCCGCGATGGCCGTATAATGGGCGATCAGGCCCTTCTGGGTCGCCTTATTATAATAGGGAGTAACCACCAGCACCGCGTCCGCGCCGTAGGAAACTGCTTCCGTGGACAGCATGATCGCCGTTTCCGTGCAGTTGGAACCGGTACCTGCGATCACCGGCACGCGCTTCGCCGTTTTATCAATGGCATACTTAATGGTTTTCAGATGCTCTCCATGAGTCAGAGTGGAAGATTCTCCGGTGGTTCCGCAGATGATAATGGCGTCCGTGCCGTTATCGATCTGAAAATCAATGATCTCTCCCAATTTGTCATAATTCACTTTTCCATCATCATACATCGGGGTAACAATCGCTACTCCTGCTCCTTTAAAAACTGCCATTGGCTTTCCTCCTCATTCTTCTGTTTATTGCAGGCCGGCGGCTCCGGGCTGCCGGTCAGACCTGCCGGATGAAAACAGTCTCCTGTTTTTCTTCCGCAGGCTTTGCTATTAGTATATTCATCGTCCACAGGACTGCTCAGGAGCTGCGGCAGAATTATCTGCGGCAGTATCCGCCTTTTGCAGGACTGGGGAGTATCTGGTTCCCGTCAGTTTTCTTCACAGCATTCCTGCCAGTCCGGTTCTTCCGTAACCAGCGTGGTCACGCTGTCCACATATTCCCGCAGCTGATCCGGCAGGCTCCGGCCGGTCAGAATAATATGCATACTTTCGCCTTTTTGCTTCAGGATATCCGCAATAGCCTCCGGAGTGGTGATCCCGCAGTCCAGAACCCCCAGGATCTCATCCAGCAGCAGCCAGTCGCATTCATGGGTAGCCACCACTTTCCGGGCAAAATTCAGGCCGTTCACAATATTCCGCTTCTCATCATCCTTCTCCTGATCGGTAAGCTCTTCGTAACACACGTCCCGCTTTTCGAACCGGAAGATCTTGATATCCAGGTTGTCCAGCTTTTCCAGGAAGTCCAGGCTTTTATGCTCTTTCCCCTTGAGAAACTGAATAATGATGACGCTTTTTCCCCGGGCAGAGGCGCTGAGACTCTGACCGATGGCCAGAGCGGTTTTTCCCCGTCCGCTGCCGCAGTATACCTCCGTTAATTCCTTTTTCATACTGGATTCCTCTTAACGTTCATGAAATAAGCCATACATCAGCTTTCAGAATAACTGTCGTTCAGTCCGCGGCCGGCAGCGGGACACATCTCGGGTTTTGATCGGCCTCTGAACTGCAACTGCAATATAACATGCTTATCTTACCTCAGTTTTCTGAGAATTGCAAGAAAAAGCTTATTCAATATATTCCAGTTTGCTCACGGAAACCTCGTAGGCGGTACGTTTTTCCGTTTCGTTGTCTCCTGTTTTTTTCATGTATTCCCGGCTCTGGATGCGGCCCCAGATGAGAACATGTCCTCCTACGGCGAAGGCGGAGGCATAGCGGGCGTTCCGTCCCCAGCAAATGCACGGTATGTAGTCGGACTTTCCGTAAGGGCGGTTCACTGCCAGAAGCAGGTCCGCGATCTCCCTCCCCAGGGGCGTTTTCCGGTACACCGGCGGCTTGCAGATGTAACCGTCCAGAAAGATCTGATTCACCGGAACGGATTCATCTTCCTCCTCCACAAATTTCAGTTCCCTGGCAAACACGGAAAGCACCAGACGGTTATGCTTTTCCTCATGGCGGTTGTAAGAGCGGAACTGCCCGTGGATTTCGATATACTCGCCTACGTAATCCTGAGAAACATCCACCAGCCGCTCCGACACCATCACCGGGATCCTGTCCTCGGATTCGCTCAGTCTCTTCACCAGAAGCTCCATGGTGTAGAAGCCTTCCCCGTATACCTGATGGCTGAAGGTGAAGCCGGTGTCGATTTTTCCCATAATAGATACCTGATTGTTTTCAATGATCTTATCTGCCATAATTACGTTCTCCTTCCTCTTTGGGTATTTTGTCTGTATATACCTATGAAGGAAAAGAGAAGTTTAGAACCAAAAAATAAAAAACTTTTTTCAGTACCTTGTAATCTGCCCAAAATGTGGTAAACTGAATTCTCGGACAAGAAAAGAGAAGATTAGAGAAAGGATTTGGATTTCCATGAAAACCAAACGAGAGGATGTTCGCAACGTAGCAATAATCGCCCACGTAGACCACGGCAAAACCACCCTGGTGGATCAGCTCCTGCGCCAGAGCGGCGTATTCCGTGAAAATCAGGAGGTTCAGGAGCGGGTGATGGATTCCAACGACATCGAGCGGGAGCGCGGCATTACCATTCTTTCCAAAAATACGGCCGTTCACTATAAGGGCGTCAAGATCAATATTGTGGATACCCCGGGACACGCGGATTTCGGCGGCGAGGTGGAGCGTGTGCTGAAAATGGTGGACGGCGTGATCCTTCTGGTGGACGCCTTCGAGGGAGCCATGCCCCAGACGAAATTTGTGCTGAAAAAAGCCCTGGAGCTGGATCTCCATGTCATCGTCTGCATCAATAAGATCGACCGCCCGGAAGCCCGTCCGGACGAGGTGATCGACGAGGTCCTGGAGCTTCTCATGGACCTGGAGGCCTCCGATGAACAGCTGGACTGCCCCTTCCTGTATGCCTCCGCAAAAACGGGACATGCGGTGCTGGATCTGAAGGACACTCCGGAAAACATGGTGCCTCTTTTTGAAACCATCCTGAAATACATTCCCGCGCCCGAGGGCGATCTGGAGGCGGATACCCAGGTACTTATCAGCACCATCGACTATAACGACTACGTAGGCCGCATCGGCGTGGGCAAGGTGGAAAACGGCGTGATCCGCGTCAATCAGGAGCTCACCCTTTTAAACCATCACGACAGTGAGAAACGGCAGAAGGTAAAGATCAGCAAGCTTTACGAATTTGACGGTTTAAATAAAATAGAAGTAAAGGAAGCGGCGGTGGGATCCATCGTAGCCATCTCCGGCATTTCCGAGATTCATATCGGGGATACTCTCTGCGGCGGAGAGAATCCGGAAGCCATTCCCTTCCAGAAGATTTCCGAGCCCACCATTGCCATGAATTTCCTGGTGAACGACAGTCCCATGGCCGGTCAGGAGGGCAAATATGTGACCTCCCGCCATCTCCGGGACCGCCTCTACAGGGAACTGAACACGGATGTGAGCCTGCGGGTGGAGGATACGGACACCACGGAGTGCTTCAAGGTTTCCGGACGAGGGGAGCTTCATCTCTCCGTTCTGATTGAAAACATGCGCCGTGAAGGCTATGAATTTGCCGTGAGCAAGCCCGAAGTGCTCTACCGCTTCGATGAGCGGGGCAAAAAGCTGGAGCCCATGGAGCTTGCCTACGTGGATGTTCCCGAGGAATTCGCCGGCACGGTGATCCAGATGCTGAGCGAGCGCAAGGGCGAACTTCAGGGCATGAGTAATGCCAGCGACGGTTCCGTACGGCTGGAGTTTCATATTCCGTCACGGGGGCTGATCGGCTTCCGGGGGGATTTCCTCACCTCCACCAAGGGAACCGGTATTCTGAACACCATTTTTGACGGATATTCTCCTTATAAAGGGGACTTCCCCTACCGTAAGCAGGGATCTCTGATCGCCTTCGAGGCGGGAGAGGCTGTGACCTATGGTCTGTTTTCCGCTCAGGAGAGGGGCACCCTGTTTATCGGGCCAGGCGAAAAGGTGTATGGCGGAATGGTGGTGGGGCAGAATAATAAGACGGACGATATCGAGCTGAACGTCTGCAAGACCAAGCATCTGACCAACACCCGTTCCTCCAGTGCGGACGAGGCTCTGAAGCTTACGCCGCCCAAAATTCTCAGCCTGGAGCAGGCTATCGAATTCATCGACCAGGATGAGCTTCTGGAGGTGACTCCTTCCAGTCTGCGGATCCGGAAGAGGATTCTGGATGCCAGGGACCGGAAGAGAGCGGCGTTTAAGCAGAAAGCGTAAAAATATAAAAAACCTCCTGCCCTTGTGAATTGAGGGAAGGAGGTTTTTTTGTCAGATACCGGCATGTCTGTCTCTTTATCTTTAATCTAACTGCACGATTTCATAATACAGGTCCGCATATCTTCCTTTCATTTCCAGAAGCTCTTCATGCGTTCCGCGCTCCACGATCCGTCCGCCCTCCAGCACCATGATGGCGTTGGATTTCCGCACCGTGGACAGCCTGTGAGCGATCACGAAGGTGGTCCGGTCCTTCATAATGGCGTCCATGCCTTCCTCGATATGGCGCTCCGTCCGGGTGTCCACGGAACTGGTGGCCTCGTCGAGGATCAGTATGGGGGCTTTGGAGATCGCCGCCCTGGCGATATTCAGAAGCTGCCTCTGCCCCTGGGAAAGATTGGCTCCGTCCTGCTCCAGCACGGTGTCATATCCATGCTCCAGTCTGGAGATAAAAGAGTGGGCCGACGCGATTCTGGCGGCCTGTTCTACTTCTTCATCCGTGGCGTCCAGTCTGCCGTACCGGATGTTTTCCCTCACCGTTCCCGTAAACAGATGGGTGTCCTGCAGCACCATGGCCACATTGCTCCGCAGAAGCTGCCGGGGAATCTTTTCAATGGGAATCCCGTCGATGGTGATGGTTCCCGACTGTATGTCGTAAAATCGCGACAGCAGATTTGTCACCGTGGTTTTTCCTGCTCCGGTGGACCCCACAAAGGCGATCTTCTGTCCCGGTTTGGCATAAAGGGAGATATCATGAAGCACGGTAACCTCCGGCGTATAGCCGAAATTTACATGGCTCACCACAATATGTCCCTGTATTTTTTCGGGACGGACCGTATCTTCTTTCTCCTGTTCAGGCTCCTGATCCAGAACCTCGAACACCCGCTCGGCGCCCGCCAGCGCAGAGAACACATTGTTCATCTGCATGGAGATCTCGTTGATGGGGCGGTTGAACTGTCGGGTGTAATTCACGGAAACGGTCAGTCCTCCCAGGTCAAAGCCCCGTTTTACCACCAGAAGTGCTCCCACACAGGCGATCAGCGCGTACCCGGCGTTGCACAGCTGGTGCGTCACCGGTCCCATAATTCCGGAACGGAACTGGGCGCCGATCTGGGCTTTCATCAGCTCTCTGTTGAGATAGTCAAATTCTGCCACCGATGTGTCTTCGTGGTTGAATACCTTTACCACCTTCTGTCCGGTGACGATCTCCTGGGAATAGCCGTTCAGCGCTCCCAGCATTTTCTGCTGTCTGGTATAGGCCTGCCGCCCCGCTTTGATGATCAGTCTGGAACAGAAGGCCAGCACCGGCATCAGCAGAAGCGTCATGACGCCCAGAATCACGTTGGTGTAGAGCATCAGGAGGGTGGTTCCCGCCAGGGTCATGATGCCGGAGATCATCTGAATCAGAGTGGTATTTAAAAGCTCTCCCACCGCGTCCACGTCGTTGGTGAACCGGCTCATCACGTCTCCCGCCGCGTGGGTGTCAAAATATCGGATGGGAAGCGACTGCAGCTTGTCAAAGAGCTCCTTTCGCATCTTCATCAGGGACCTCTGGGACACCTGGAGCATGATTCTCTGCTGCAGCCACTGGCTTACAAGGGACAGGGCGTACACTCCCGCCAGGAGTCCCAGCGCCAGAGCGAGGCCGCGGATCCGCTTCGTCAGGTCCCCTTCACCGGGATCAAAAAAGATGTATGTATTGATGATGGGCCGCAGCATGTAGGACGCTGCCAGGGATGTCAGATTAAAAATGATCACGGACAGCAGCGACAGGATGATCCACTTCCGGTCGTCTCCAATGTACTTTAACAGGCGCATGATGGTGCCTTTAGAGTTTTTGGGTTTGCCGTGAGCGCTCATATCACGCCGTCCTCTGCCGCCTCCCGGGCCGATATTCAGCTCTTTCTTCGCGGAAGCGGTCCGGGTGCCTCCGTAAAGCTGCAGGAGACGCTGCTTTCTCTCCGGATCGATGCTGCCGGCGCCGGATTCCTGTAACGGATTTACAGCGTCCTGTATATTTGATTTATGCTGCGTATTTTCTGTACTCTGCGCATTTTCTTTTTCCAAAAGGGAAGAATGTTCGTTTTTCAGTTTGCTCATTTCTCCTCATCCTCCTTCTGGGAAAAGTAAATTTCCTGATAGGTCCGGCATCTCCGGATCAGTTCGCTGTGAGTTCCCACATCCTCGATCTCTCCGTCGTTCATCACGATGATCTGATCCGCGTCCATTACCGAGCTGATCCGCTGAGCGATGATGATCTTTGTCATGCCCTTCAGTTCCTCCCGGAAGGCCCGCCGGATTCCCGCATCCGTGGCCATATCCACGGCGCTGGTGGAATCGTCCAGAATCAGGATCCGGGGATTTTTTACCAGTGCTCTGGCGATACAGAGCCTCTGTCTCTGCCCGCCGGACAGATTTTGTCCTCCCTGCTCCAGATGGGTTCCGTACTTCTGAGGAAATCTCCGGATAAACTCCTCTGCGTGGGCAATCCGGCAGGCCGTTTCGATTTCCTCCATGGACGCGTTCTCATTTCCCCACCGGAGATTTTCCTCGATGGTTCCCGAGAACAGCGTATTTTTCTGCAGCACCATGGCGATCGCCTCCCGCAGGCCATGAAGAGAGTAGTCCCTCACGTCCGTTCCGTCCACAAACACCGTTCCCTCGGAGACGTCATAGAGACGGGGAATCAGGGAGACCAGAGTGGTCTTTCCGCTTCCGGTGGATCCCACAATGCTGACCAGCTGTCCCGGCTTTACGTGGAGACTGATATGTTTCAGAACCTTTTCTTTTCTGGCGGGGTCATACTGGAAGGATACGTTTTCGAATCGTATGTCTCCTTCTCTGATTTCTTTGTCCCTGCAGCGCGCGTGCTCATCGCTCAGGGTGATTTTCGCCCGGAGCACCTCGGTGATCCTCCGGTCGGAGGCTGCCGCCCTGGTGCCCTGAAGAAAAATGTTTGCCAGGAAATTCAGCGCGGTCAGGATCTGGGTCAGATAGGTAATGAAGGCCGTCAGGGTGCCCACAGCCATATTTCCCACCATGATTTCTTTTCCTGCGATCCAGACCACCGCCAGGGTCGTCACATTAATGGCCAAAGCGGATACCGGCTGAAGCAGGATCATGATCTTCAGGGCCCGGATGCTTTTTTCCATGAGCACTTCGTTGACCAGAACAAAACGGTCTTTCTCGTAGTCCTCCCGCACAAAGGATTTGATCACCCGTTCGTTGATGATGGTTTCGTTGATCTGGTTGTTCAGTCCGTCCAGCTTTTCCTGCATCACCGTGTATCTGGGAGACGCCGTGCGTATCAGAAGAAAAATAAGCAGGGCGAGGACTGGAATCACGACGCAGATGACCAGGGCCAGCTTTATATTGAGCACAAAGGACATGCAAAGCGCGCCCACCAGCATGACCGGACTCCGGCAGCATCCCCGCAGCAGACTCTGGGCAAAGTTCTGAATCTGGGTGATGTCGTTGGTGATACGGGTGATCAGGGATCCCGTAGAAAAATTGTCGATTTCCGCAAAAGAAAACTTCTGTATGGTGCGGAAGGTCCGGATTCTTACGTCCGCCGCCAGTATTGCCGCGCCTTTGATGGCAAAATAGGCTCCGCCTACGCCGCACAGCAGCATAAACAGAGCGGTGACCGCCATTCCGGCCCCGTTCCGGAGAATGTAGGCGACGTCTCCGGTCGCCGCTCCTTTGTCGATGATGTTCGCGTTGAGGTAGGGGAGAACAAACTCTCCCGACGCCTCAAGAATCATTAGAATCGGAGCAAGAATAAAGCAGTACAGATTTTTTCTGATCGTTGGCATGTATTTGTCCATTCCGATCATTCACTCCCTTTCGTGATACATTTTTCCTGAGACTTTCAGAATTTTCGACCTGTGATGGTCATGGGTTCCGACGTGAAAACAGATGTGGATTTTCCTGAAAGCTGCACCGGTGCTTATTATACAATTTGAAATTTTAAAGGGCAAGCTTTTTTGTGGATGGATTGTTTCAGTATGGGCTGATGCAGCGTCTGCTTATGCGGGACAGTTCCCTTTTTTTTGAGTCAGTTTGTTCCTGATGGAATCGCAGCGGCGTTTTGGTTTTGAATTGCAGGATGATATATTTCCCGCTCTCCTGGGGTGCACAAACTAATACCGAGCGCAGCAAGGCTGGGGGGAATCTCCCTGCTCCTGTTTTGCAGGAGGCAAACACCCTTGTGGTGTTTGAGAGTTTGCACTGGGAAAGTTTGTTGTCGGCCTTTCCCTGAGATTCTCAGGAGAGTCTGTACTCATTCGGCGTCATTCCCACCACTTTGAGGAATACTTCACCGAAATAGCTGGGACTCTCGAATCCGCACATCCGGCCCACCTCGGCGACTTTGCGCTCGGGAAACTCCATGAGCATGATTCTGGCCTGGCTGATGCGGAGATTTGTGAGATACTGCATCACCGTCTGCTGCATCTCTTTTTTGAACAGTTCGCAGAGATATCCTTTGGACAGATGAACCTGCTCGGAGAGGAGTTCCAGCGTGATCGGCTCCCGGAAATGCTCCTCCAGGTAGGAGATGATGAGCCGGATGGTTTTATTGCCGGGATCCGGCACGGAAGCGCTGATGAACTGGACGGAACGGGACAGATCCAGAAGAAATTCATAGCAGAGTTTGGATAATCTCATTAGATAAGGAAACTGGTTCCGGGATTTCCGCTTGCTTCCGCGGCCCGCCTCTTCCCGCATTTCCTGCTGGATCTGGATGATCTCCCGGAAATAAGAGCGGAAAATATCCGGACTGTCAAAATGGTAGATACCGGATTCATGCATTTTCAGGGTTTTCATAATATCCCCGCAGCAGTTTCCCGAAAATCCGATAATATGTACATGCCATTCGTCGGTTACAGCATGATAGGAATGAGGTTCATAGGGAAAGATCAGAACAGTCTGTCCCGGAAAGAGGATGGACTTCTGTCCCCGAATGATGAATTCTCCTCTGCCGTCCACACAGTAGATCCACTGAAAAAGAGAAAAGCCCCGGGAGCGGGAGACCGGCTCCTGCAGGTAATTATATCCCAGAAGATTGATGGTGAGCGGAAGGATGCTCCGCTCTCTTTTTGTATGGGGAATAGTGTAAAACATCACGATGCCCTCCTGCGTTTGCACGGATTTTTAGTGCTGCGGACCGGCAGCAGCCCTTTTTTGCCTGTGGGCTTACTTCCCATATTATATCAGACGGGGAATTTTTTCGCTAATAAAATAATGATGATGCCAGGATTGTGGAAGTGCGAAGCACGGAACAATCCGTATAGCATTATTTGCCCCCAACATCATAATGATTAGGGCGACAAAACTGATTATGGATTGTTACGCTGATTTGTTCCGCAAAAAGGGTTTCTCCGGAACTGCGGAAGATTGTTATATATATATTACAATATTTAGATTGAAGAGAGAGAATCTGGACGATATAATAAAAAATAACAAAAAACAGAAATCTGATCGGGAAGCCTTTCAGAGGGGAACGTCGGATTTGATTTTACAAATTTACAAAAAATGAAAGGAGATTTTTATGGTACCGGAAATTCGAAAGGATGAGAAAGGAATCGCTACGCTGTATGTTCAGGGAGAGCCGTTTTTCTGCTGTGCAGGAGAGCTTCACAATTCCAGCGCCAGCTCCCTTGACTACATGGAAAAGGAGATCTGGCCCAATCTGAAGGGGCTGAATATGAATTCGGTGATTGCGCCTTTGTACTGGGAATGCATCGAGCCTGAGGAGGGCAAATATGATTTTACACTGCCTGACGGACTGATCGCTCAGGCTCGCGAGAATGGAATGAAGCTGATTTTTCTGTGGTTCGGTCTGTGGAAGAATGCGGAATCCATGTATATTCCCGGCTGGATGAAAAAGGATTCCGACACATATTTCCGCGCAAAGAAGGTGGGCGGGGAAGTGATCAATACGATTTCACCGCTGTGCCAGGCCGCTGTTGACAAAGATGCCCGTGCGTTCACGGCAGTGATGAAGCACATCGGGGAGATTGATGAACAGGAAGCCACCGTGCTTTTTGTTCAGGTGGAAAACGAGATCGGACTCCTTGGTACCGAGCGCGACTACAGCGCGCAGGCCAATGAAGCCTTCGCTGAGAATGTGCCGGAAGAGCTGGCAGGGAAGCTTGGACTGGAGGGCGGACACTCCTGGAAGGAGACCTTCGGGGAGGATGCGGAGGAATCCTTTATGTCCTATTATTTCGCAAAGGCTGTGGAGCAGATCACCGCTTCCGGACGTAAGGAATATCCGCTTCCCTGCTATACGAATTCCTGGCTGAAACAGTATCCGTGGTATGTGGGCTCCTATCCGTCAGGCGGCCCGGTTGTGGAAATGCAGAAGATCTGGCGCGCCACTGCTCCTTCCCTCTTTACCTTTGCACCGGATATTTATGTTCCGTATGTGCCCCAGATTCTGGATGAATATACGACTCCTGAAAACCCGCTGGTGATTCCGGAAGTCCGCAAGGACGCAGTGACTGCGGCATACTGTCTGTATGCTTTCGGCCGGCACAATGCTATCTGCTATTCTCCCTTCGGTATCGAGGAGCTGGGAATGGATCCCAGTCTGGTGGATATTCCTCCCATGGAGGTTATGGTGGCGCTGAATATCGATCCGTCCGCGTTTGATATTGCCGGAAGCTCCGCTTATCTGGCAAAGGCCTATGATCTGGTAGAGCAGATGAAACCGCTGTATCTGCAGTTCCGTGGCACTTCCCATCTGCAGAGCTATGTGAAAAAATCCGAAACGGATTACGGCGCGCTGATGCGCTTTGAGGATTATGATCTTCAGATCGCCTACTCGCCCAGAGTACCGAAGCAGCCTATCGCAGGCGGTATGATCTATGAGCTTGCCCCGGACAAATTCCTGCTTGTGGGCATGCAGTCTTCCTTCACCTTTACCCCCAAAGCGGGAGAAAATAAGAAGGCGGACATTCTGAGACTGGAGGAGGGAACTCTGGAGGCAGGACAGTGGAAGCCCGGACGTATCTTTAACGGCGACGAGAAGATGAGCCTGCGCCTGGGAGATATGCCTTCCTGCCTGATGGTGCAGCTGTTCAAGTATTGAAATTCTGTTTAAAAAAATCAGAAGTGTGCTTCCTGATGCTGCGGGGATTTCCTGCAGCTCCGGGAGCGCATTTTTTCTGTTTTCATACCAATATTGTCCTTAATATGGACTGCCTGCAGGTAAAATAACCTGTGAGGATATTGGAAAATTGTAAAAATCAGGCAGGCATTTTCTCGTTTAATAATTCATACCTTCAGAATAAAAAAGCTCCGGGATTCCTGCTGACCGGCAGAAGATTCTGCGGTGAACAGGTTTCACGGAGCATATCAGGGAAGCGGGAAAGGTAATGTATGTTTTTCGCGGGTGCAAGTCTGCGGATCAGGCTACGCGGTATGGCATAACAGCGGTCATGGCGTTGTTAAGGAGCGGTCCGTCCGCATGGATATTCAGATCCAGAGTATCCGATAAATTCATACTGAAAATTCCCAGTATAGACTTGGCGTCAACTTTGTATTTGCCGGACATCAGATCCATGTCGCAGTCGATTCTGCTGATGTCAGCTACGAATTGTTTTACTGTTTCGATAGAATTTAATAAGACTTTTACTGTTTTCATAATTTATCTTTAACTCCTTTCTATAATTTGTACAGATGCTGCAGACATGTCTGTGAAAGTGTTTCTGAGGGCCGTCAGTTTTTCAGATCCGGAGTTTTCCGGCATTTTTTATGTCTGCTGTTCTCTGTACTGACCTAATCATATCCCGGATAAATCATAAAAACCAGAGTCTAAATTGACTTGTTTTAAGGCGATATTGATAAGCTTATCCTTTGACCGCTCCCATGGTGATCCCTTTGGTAAAGTATTTCTGGAAGATCAGAAACACGGTGATAATGGGGATGGCAGCCAGGGAGGCTCCTGCCATGATCAGTCCGAAATCCGTGGAATTTTCAGACTGCAGCTTGGCGATACCCAGTGAAATGGTGAGATTGCCGGTGCTGGTGAGCATGATCAGCTGCATAAAATAGTCGTTCCAGGAACTGATGAAGGTAAAGATGGCCAGAGCGCCGATTCCCGGTTTGATCATGGGGAGGGCTACGGAGAGAAAGGTCTTCCATTCCCCAGCTCCGTCGATTCTGGCGGCTTCCATCATCTCCCCCGGGATGCCCTCGGCAAACTGCTTGATCAGGAACACGCCGAAAGGCCATCCCACGATGGGAAGAATCACTGCCCAGATGGTGTTGTACAGGTTCAGGGCGGACATCTCCCGGAGAAGGGGGATCAGGATCACCTGTTTGGGCAGGGCCATGGCGCATACGATCAGGGAAAACAGAAGAGTGCGCCCCGCAAAGCGCTTTTTGGCCAGCGCGTAACCTGCCATGGCGGCGGTGACGCAGGTGAGAAGCATGGATGTCACGGCCATGAACACGGTATTTGTCAGCCACCGCAGGGCGGCGGGCAGAGACGGACCGGTGACGGCCAGGTTTGTAAAGGGAATATGCAGTTCCCACAGAGGAGCCTTCTGACGGCTGAAAAGGGTTCGGTAGTTGTCCAGCACCCATTCCTGTGGCCACCACTGAGGCGCGGCTGCGTTGATGGCTCTGCCTGTTTTGAAGGAACCTGTGATGATCCAGTAGAGGGGAAAGGCGAATGCCAGCGCCAGGAGTACCACGATTGCAGTGGAGAATATTTTATAGCAGAGGGAACGATTCAGAGTTTTCATGGCGGTTTTCCTCCCTTCTCAGTCTGAACGGGCCATTTTAAACTGGACGGCGGAGAGAACGGCGATGATCACGGCCAGAACCACTCCCATGGCGTTGCCGTAGCCATAGCGGTACAGTTTAAAGGCGTTGTGGTAGATATAGTACATGATGGTGTCCGTGCTGTGGTTCGGTCCGCCGCTGGTGAGCAGCTGGATAAGGGCAAAGCACTGGAAGCTGTTGATGGTGGTGATAACCAGAATGTACAGGGTGGTGGGCATGATCTGGGACCACTTGATCTTCCAGAAGCACTGGAATTTCGTGGCTCCGTCCACTTCCGCCGCCTCCACGAGGGACTGATCCACGTTATTCAGTGCGGAGATGTAGAGCACGATGGGCTGTCCCACGGAGGTGGTGAGAAGGATGAGGATGATGCAGCCCAGGGCGAACCGTTCGTCTCCCAGCCAGTTGATATTTTTTTCCAGGAGTCCCAGCCTTTTTCCGGCGTAGTTGAAGATGCCGTAATAATTGTTGAACATCCATTTCCACACTACGGTGACGGCCACGGAGCCTGTCACCACGGGAAGATAGAAGATGCACCGGAAAATGGAGCAGAAGGGTTCCCTCATATTATAGATCACGGAGCTTACCCAGAGGGAGAATATGCACACGAAGGGAACGGATACGGCCACGATGACGGCGGTGTTTTTCAGCGCGTACAGAAAGTTTCTGTCCTGAAACAGTTCCCGGTAATTCCCCAGACCCACGAAGATATCCGCTCTTTTCATGGTGGAATCGAAGAAGCTGGTAACTATGCACAGCGCCATGGGATAAATAACGAATCCCAGGAAAAAGATCAGGCTGGGAAGCAGGAAGGCGTATCCCGCAATGGTCTCCCGGCGTGCCAGCGCTCTGCTCATAGGGTGATTGCTTTTCATAGATGGTCTCCTTTTCTGAAAAAATCACCCTTCCTGCACGGGAGCAGGAAGGGTGTGCATTTTAATCAGTACTGTCTGAAACTGTTTTACTGTACGGCGGCCGCGTTGGCAGTGGCGGTGAATTCCTCCACGGCCGTCTTCACGTCGGTGCCGGAACCGATCTGCTGAAGCATGTTCCACCATGCGGTACGCGCCTCTGCCCAGCCGGGAACCACCTGATAGTAGTCTCCCATGCGGGGAACGAAGACGGAGTATTCGGTCATCAGATCGTTGTCCTCGTAGATATTGGTTCCCAGATCCTTTACGGGCCAGTAGGTGGAGGCCTTTACGCTCTCAGGCGCCTGGGCTTCGTCGTTGGCCATGAAGTCGATGAAGGTTTTGGCTGCGGCAATTTTCGTCTCGTCGCCGTTGTCAAAGACGCCGAAGCCCCAGATGCCGCCGCAGAGGGCGGGGTCTCCATTCTCACTGGGGAATGCCATGGGAAGGATGTCAAACTCCGTGTTTTCCGCATTCGCGGCGTCCTGGCCCACATTCCAGCAGAAAGCCATGGCCAGAGTGCCGTTGCAGAAGAGGTTGATCTCGTCGCCGCCTGCGATGGAAGCGTCGAAACTGATTCCGTCCATACCGGCGAGAAGCTCCAGCGCACGGATGTTCTCTTCGCTGTTCAGGGTGTATTCGGTGTGCTCCGCATTGGTAAAGGCGCCTCCGTAGAGGTTGTTCACCAGTGCGCGGGTGCCCTGGTCTCCGCCCTGTCCGCTGCAGTAGACGGCGCCGACGGTTTCGTGGCCGCTGTCATAGACGGCCTGTACAGCCTTAACGAAGTTTTCCGTCGTCCAGGTGCGGGTTTCCTCATCCAGATACTGGAGGGCGTCCGCCGCCTCGAAGAGGTCTCTGTTAACGGCCATCGTGTGAGCCGTCATGCAAAGGGGGTACTCGTAGAATACGCCGTCACTGTTCTGACAGGCTGCTTCCACGGAGTCATAAATGGCTTCTTTCGCCTCGTCTGTCCACAGATCGCTCAGGTCTGCCATCAGTCCCTTCGCGCCCCAGTTGGTAACCAGACGCTCCGGTCCTTCAAAAATGATGTCCGGCGCCTGTCCGCCCTCGATGGCGGTGTTCACCTGGTCGTCGCCGTTGGTGTAGTCCAGATATTCCACGGTTACGTGAATGTCCGGATGCGCTTCATGAAAGCCTGCGATCAGGCCTTCCACGGTGGCGGCGTCCACCCAGTTCCCTACAGGGTAGGTCCACAGGGTGATATCGACTGCTTCCGCTTCCGCGGATACGGCGGCGGGAAATACAAGACACCCGGCAAGGGTCAGTGCCAAAAGTTTGCGACGTTTCATAAAAGCCCTCCTTTTAAAATGGTATGATTTTTATACGGTTTGCTGCCTGGGATTGCTATTCTACCTGCTGAACGGGACTGCGTCAATGAAAATTGCGAAAATAGATTTATAGATTGCGGAATTGAGAAATAATATGCAAATATAAGTCTGAATTGAGCGGGATTTTACCATTTTTTTGGGTCAAAAGCTTTGCAGACGGATGAAGAGGAGCAATTTTTTCCAGTATGAATCATGGAATAAAAACGGATTTTCTCATGGCGAAGGTGAAGATTCGAATACTTTTTCCGCGAATCAATTATTCTGAATATGGTTTAAAACGGTCTTTTTCCACGGCCTCATATAAGTCCTTTCCCATTTTTTGCTCAAAATAGTCTTTTAATGCCAGATTGGTGTTCCATTTATCCAAGTCATAGGTACCGTAGCGCATCCGGACGTCATTCATTCTGTCAACAATATTCATGACGCCTTCTGCACCGGATATTGCATCGCAGAGCTGTATCAGTTTATCATATTCATCAAATTTTATTTCCTGCAGTTTCGTTTTTATAAGCCTGGTTTCTTCCTCGGTAGTATCAAAATTACCGGAATACCCTTCTATTTTATGTTCATTGAAGGAGTGTGTAAGACATATTCTGGCTGCATCATCATATCCCAGAGACATCATATAAGTATATCCGTCGGAGACATGTCCCAAATGTCTTTTTCCAAATCGTCTGCCAATGTCATGCAGTAATCCGAGTACATAGGCCTTGTCTGAATTCATACCGCATAAAGCAGCAATTTTTTCGGCACAGTGAGCAGTTGTTCTGCTGTGATTTCCCCACGGTCCGGGATTTAATTTTTCTGCTTCTTTTAATAATCGTAATGCTTCTTTTCTATCCGGATACATGTTATTTTATCCTTTTCATATATATACTTTTGAGGTTGGAGGCTTTTTCATCCATATCATTCATTTGCTGACTATACTTACAGTCTTATTTCTTAGATAAACCGATGTGATTCGCCGATATATGCACACAATCTTTGATATGATGGAAACGGGAAAGAAGTTACAGAAACAGATTGTTCTCAGTAGCAAACGGGAATTTTCAGTATCACAAACGACAAAGCATGATATATTCTTCCTCGTTTTCATCTACAATTTCAAATCCCGTTTTTTTATACATTTTTACGGCATAGTTTGCTTTTTGCACAGCAAGCGATGCTTGTTTATATCCTCTGTCTTTGAGAATGCGAAGCATTTCCTTCATCAATTCAGTACCGATTCCCAGGCCCCGATACTCTTTGTACAAGGATATTGCAAAAGATGGCGTGTCATTGTCTATGTGTCCGTAATCATTCATGATGCGAACCCAGACAGCGCCGACAGGGGTATTATCAATTTCTGCAGCCAGTCCAATATCGTCCTTTTTCGTCCCAAAATCAGTTATATACACCTGCAGTTCCGGCTGATTAATAATTGATCTGGGCGGCGCAGGAGTTCCCGGCGGCACAAAAATAGCTTCATATAAAAAGTCTTCCAGTAAGCTGTTTTCTCCCTCTGAAATTCTTCTGATTTTATACTCCATGATCGTCTCCTTCAAACATTTGTTTATCGTTCTGATTAATTTTCCGGCGGACGTAAAGCCTGGACAGACGCCTGCCTGACGATTATAGCGGGTTTTATTGTTCTTCTGCGGGAACTTCTGCACCATGCGCGCGCAGATAGAGGTCAATATCCCGATTGATATAATTGTGCCCGGTTGTATGCAGGACATCGTAAAATTCGCGGATATAATCAAATACGCCGTACCGTGCAAAGATTCTGGCTGTCTCCGCACCGCTTAAATGTCGGTACTGCTTATAGTTTTCCAGACAAAATATAGTGAACGTCGCCTCTTTACTCATGGAATTTCCTCTTTAAACATCCGGGAAGCTGATCTCCCCAGTGCGTTTCTCCTGTTCGTACAATGCATACAGCATACAGGTACTGTACTGCCATACCTTCGTTTCTTCCTGTTCCAGTATGGCGTACAGCTTTGAAGCGTACAGCTGTTTAATGGCGTCTTCTTCGGGAATGCTCTGTTTATCGGTGATCATTGAAACTAAATCTGCACTGATTGCTGGCATGAGAGCTGTAAACTGTTCCTGTACCATAGGGCTCCTCCTATCTTATTTCATGAGACTTGATGAATTGCATGTATAAAAGAGATTTTTCGGTGTGAAAGGTCCATTGGTCATGCAGAACCTCGGTCTTTAATTTTTTTATTGTATATTCCGCATCATATATGCCCGTTTCAAAGTATCGGATGGACTGATAGACATTATCGTCCGCAACAGGCCCAATATGGATATCAGATTTGTCTCCGGCCGACTTTCCGCTTCTGTTGGTGACGACAAAGTTCAGCCATTTCAAATTGGCGGATTCAAAGCGTTTGATTTCGCAGTTCTTTTCTGCTGCTTCTAAATCGAACTCATAAACAGACACATAACTGATGTCTTTTTTTTCTCGGCGCATCTTGATTTTTGCCCAGCGCTCCGCCTGTTCATAAGATGTAGTTGTATAAAACCCAGCGCCGAAGTCCAAATAGTTATCTTCTTTCTTCTTTTTTCGGATTTCCGGCCGCTCGACAAGCTCTGTACTGCCGTGATAGAGTATCATGTAAGTTCCTCCAATATCTTATGAATCGCAGCATTGTTTCGCAATGTTTCCGAAGTACAAGCGTTTCTTTCAGTGCAGAAAATCAACGATCCTTTTGGAAGTGCAGCAGGCTGCGCTTTGTACTGTTGAATCATCTGCGCATTTTGCAGAACTTTGTTTTTCTCAATAGATTTGCTCAGCATTTTCCCACATCTCAACAATAGGATACCACATGTTTTTAAAAAATCAATGCCCATGTGTGTGAGGCACGGAATTTTATCTTTGAGAGATGCGCGAAGCAAATGGTCCATTTGCCTTTGCCTTTTTTTCAAGCAGCATAAACGGTTTATCGTACAACGCTGCAACAGGAAATTTCTTCTCGATTTCCGTGTAGTCTCCTTGCAGCAATTCATGCTCAATGTTAGATTCTATAGCTCCTCAGGACGGAGAGCTTCCGGATGACGCAGATAATGCGGAAGCGCCGGCTCTGCCGCAGGCCCGGGTCGCCGACTATGGTTTGACAGGCCCGGTGAAACTTGTTATTTTTATGTCATAGGAAATTCTGTTGGATTTCCTGTGACACAAAAGTGCTCTGCGGGATTGCACTGCGGCGGATTGGAAGATGTCGCTGGGGCGACCCGCCGCGGGCGGAGAATCCCGTAGGCGGGATTCTTTTTCTAAGAGAAAAAAGACAGTGAGGTGAAAGTTATGACAGTACAGGAACTGATCAACAGAATAAAAGAAAAGACCGGGATTGATATCCCTCCGGAGTATACGTGCGATCAGCTGATTACCGGGCGGCCGGAGATGGAAGTGAAAAAAGTAGCAGTTACCTTTATGGCCACGGTGGATGTGATCCGGGAGGCAGTCCGGCAGGGTGTGAATGTTATCATCACCCACGAACCGACCTGGTTTAACGGCATGGATCGTATGGACTGGGTACAGGAAGATCCGGTATATCTGGAAAAGAAGAAGCTGATTGAGGAGAATCAGATTGCTGTCTGGAGATTTCATGATCATATGCATATGGGGAATGCGGATGAGATTTATACCGGTTTTGACCGGGAGTTCGGATGGGGCGCATACCGCACGGAAGTAACGGATACGGCAAAATACAAAGAGGAAGATCCCGAAAAGGCAGAGTTCTGGAAAAGGTTCGGAGCGATCTATCAGATCCCTGCCACAACGCTCTCTGATCTGGCGCAGTTTTTTAAAGAGAAAACCGGGTTGGACGTCATTCAGATCGTCGGTGATCCCCGGATGCGGGTGGAAAGGGTATCCGTTCTGGTGGGCGGAGGAAGCCTCGGACTTGGCCGGGAGGAGGCGCCGATGATACAGATGTTCCGGGAAAATATTGATGTGGCAGTGTGCGGAGATATCACGGAATGGACGCTGTCCGCGTATGTGAGGGATGCGGCCATGATGGGGATGAACAAAGGCATGGTTGTCCTGGGACATGAGAGAAGTGAGGAGTGGGGAATGAAATACCTTACGGACTGGCTGCAGGATATCCTGGAGGGGATACCGGCGGTATTTATCGACGCGAAGGAACCGTTTATGTATTTGTGATCTGCCAGCTGAAATGAACAGGCGGCGGGGTATACTTTTCAAGTCTGATCGGGGATTGAATCCGCTCTCCGCAAAGGTTATAATCATTTTATTGTCACCGGCTTTCCGCAGTCAGTGATCGAGGAAATAACGCACAACGATAATATACACTTTTGGCAAGGAGGATCAGACCAATGAAGGAAGGATTAAAGATCGTCACGATCGGCGGCGGCAGCACCTACACGCCTGAGTTAATGGAGGGATTCATCAGGCGTTACGGCGAGCTTCCCATTCGGGAAATCTGGCTGGTGGACATTGCACCTGGTGAAGACAAGCTGAAAGTTATCACCGGTCTGGCACAGCGGATGTGGGATGCGGCGTCTTATGACGTAAAGATTCACGCCACACTCGACCGCTGCGAAGCCCTGAGCGGCGCGGATTTCGTTACTACACAATTCCGTGTCGGAGGGCTTGAGGCACGGATCAAGGACGAGCGCATTCCCGACTTACATGGTATGCTGGGTCAGGAAACCAACGGCGCCGGCGGTATCTTCAAGGCCTTCCGCACCATTCCGGTAATCGGCCAGATCATTGAAGATATGCGCGAGCTTTGCCCGAATGCCTGGCTGATTAACTTCACCAACCCCAGCGGCATGGTGACTGAGGCGGTGATTCGGCACTTCGGATGGAAGCGCGCCATCGGCCTGTGCAATGTACCCGGTATCGCGGAGATGCGCGAGCCGCTCAACATCGGTTATAAGCCGGGCGAGCTTACCTATCAGTTTGCCGGTCTCAACCACTTCCATTGGCATCGCGTATTTAATGCCAGGGGGGAAGAGGTCACCGCGCAGGTGCTGGAGCATGTAAATGAGAAAAACGGCGGCACTCCGGTCAACATCTACATGTCGCCGTTTGACGGTGATCTTCTGCGCTCCATGGGCTGCGTGCCCTGCGGCTATCATCGCTATTACTTCAATGCAGAGGAGATGCTGGAGCACAGCATGGAGGAGTTTCGCAGGGGCGGTACCCGCGCCGAACAGATGCACCGGGTGGAGGCCGAGCTTCTGGAGATCTACCGTCAGCCCGGGCTGCACGAGAAGCCGGAACAGCTTTCCCGCCGCGGCGGCGCATATTACAGCGATACCGCCTGTGAGTGCATCAGCGCAATTTACAACGACAAGCACACCCGTATGACCGTCAGCACCCAAAACTGCGGCGCAATTTCCTGCCTGCCGGACGACTGCATCGTGGAGGTGAGCAGCCTGATCTCTGCCGCAGGCGCGCAGCCGCTTGCCTGGGGAGAGATGCGTCCCTCCATGCGGGGCTGGCTGCAGATGATGAAGGCCATGGAGGAGTGTGTCATCGAAGCCGCCATCACCGGAGATTACGGCCTCGCTCTGGAGGCTTTCACGCTGAATCCGCTCATCGAAAACGGCAGGGAGGGCAGGCGCGTACTGGACGAGCTGCTGGTGGCTCATGAGAAATACCTGCCGCAGTTTGCGCCCGTAATCGAAAAGCTGAAGGCACAGGGCGTCGAAACCAATGACGACGTCGTGCGCGACCTTCTGAAGAGAGGACTTTAATGAGAGACAGGCTGTTCAGGCGCATCCGCGAATCTTTCGAAGCCTGCCGCAGCTGTGTGGGCTTTGGGAATTCGCAGATACACTCAGCGGCAGCCCTCCGGCAAATTCTTCGCCAGTCCCACCGCCAGCTCTGCGATGTGCACCGGTTTGCCGCCTCCGGCCTCAATGCCGCGCGTGCAGCGGTTGCAGCAGGTCAGTATGAATTCCGTTGAGAATTTTTCCACCTGCTCGCGCATGAACTGCTCCACCACCTCGCGGGGCATCTGGTACGGCGGCATGTCCGGGTACTGCGCGCACAGCGCGCGATTGGCATCGGTGTGCGGCTCAAAGTGCAGGTCGCCGCAGAACACCGAGCGCTCGCGGTTCTCTGCCGTCTCCACCACCCGCACGTTCATCTTCGCCAGCAGGCTGCGCACTGCCGCATGAATCTCGGGGTGTTCCCGGTCGCGCCAGCAGTCCTGCACGGACACGGTGAGTCCCGACCAGTCCGGGAGCGGAAATTCATTGTCCTCGTCGATGTACTGCCACAGGCTCATGAGCTTCAGCTTCGGTTCCAGTGTCTCCCGGCATGCCTGGCACAGGTACAGGCCCACCTGATCCTCGGCATACGCATTTTTGTCGGATCGGCAGCAGCCCGCCGCCGGCATCCGCGCGGTGAGGATCCGGCGCAGCCGTCTGGCCGCCTCAGGGCGCAGGGTGTTGAAATTGCAGCTGGGAAAATATGTGTACATGGCGTCCTCCTTACTTTGCCGCGTCGTGTGCGGCGTCTGTCGTTATTTTGATTTATATTATTTTGATTTATACTATGCTGCGGGACATTTGTCAATCGCCCGTCGGCACGCTCAGCTCTGAAGTTCCTTTCGTTCTTCGTTTTCCAACACATTCTTTCATAAAATGAGCCATTTTATCGGGCAGATTCATCTCACAGCCGGGAAACCGGATTGCTTATAATGCAGTCCGGTCCTTTATGAGGTACAGTGATTACTGCAGGCTGCGGGAAATGCTGGGACTGGAACCGGCAGAGATGAAAGAAAATCAGTATCTGGTTCATTGTATGCCATATCTGCGGGAACCTCTTGCTCAGGCGCTCCGGCAGTCAGATGGACTGAACCTGTCAGGGGCTGTATTGGCATATGCCGGAATCCGTACAGAAAATTTTTCCCTGTATGATGGATATGGCAACGGACAGGAGCTTTTGATTATTATACCGGATGAATGCGCTGCCAATATGGACGTCCTCTATGGACTTTACGCGGCGGATTTAGGTGAAGATGTAAATCTGGAATATCTGAAAACTTTTTGTGATGCGTTCGATACATTGGAAGTGATGGATGTGAACTATGTGGAAGGAACCGTGTCGGACACGGAAAGTTATATGACGCGGCTCCCTTCCTATTCGAAGGATTATCTCCATGGAAGATATGTACTGTTTGCAGAACGTATCGAAGTTATGCTGATCCTGTCCCTGATTTATCTGGGAATCGTGTTGTTTGCTGCAGGGACGGTGATATTTTCCGTGAGGCTGTTAAATGAGATTCGGGAGCAGGCGAAGTGTTACCGTATGCTTGGGATATTGGGCATGAACAGGAAACAAATCGTTCAAACGCTTCGAAAACAGATACTGCTGAATTTTATTTTTTTATTGATTGGGTATCTTCCATTGAGTATTGGAGTTGTATATATTACTTCTGGCATGATTATCAGTCAGTATTTCCTGGTGCCGGTTTTTGATTCGATATTGATGCCGGCTGCCGGGATACTCGGCATGAGTGTAGGAGTGTTTCTGGTGATTTATGCCGTATATGGAATTCTGGTGTTTCGTATTGCTGAGAAGGAGATTATGCAGGACCGTTTACACCGTTGCAGATCAGCTTTGTCGTCAGAGCAATGATTTCTTCCAGCGGAATTTTCTTTCCGTCAGCGACCCATTGCCTGTAGATTTCGATGGTGCTTTGGGAAACGAAGGTCATGATGATATTTTGGACGTACGGATCGACGTTCCTTTGTTTCCCGTCAGCGCCCCAGGTTTCCGACATGATTTCGTTTGTGATCCGGCGGCTGATATAGTGATAACTGCCGCTGCACATCAGTCTCTCGTGAAGCCGCCCCGCGCTTTCACTCACCAGAAAGAACTCCCGTGTGATTTTATCCATATCGCGGGGGCGTTCCAGGTTCTGGGTGCGCCTGATAAAATCCTTCGCCATTTCGTTTTGCAGTTTCCGCAAAAGATCGTCCAGGGAATTGTAATGCCGATAGAAGGTTTTACGGTTGATCTTTGCCCTCATCCAAATGCATGGGCCGCAAAAAGATCACGAACAACAGAGAGAAGGCCGGGAATATCATCTCCAGACAAGTGACAGGAATTTCTATTGTCCCGGTTGTCACCGAATACCGCACTGCGGAGTTTTATGACAAAAAGAAGGGCAGGAATGTGCATTCGGCATTCCCATGCGGCGTAACGGACAATGTGAATTATGATGAATCATGAAAGCAGTCCTTTTTCTGCTTAACAGCAGGTGTAATGTGTCCTTAGAGAAAACGGCGCAGTTTGTCCGTGACGTGACGGAGGGGGCACTCTCACCTTCCGTCGGGATGATAAACGGGCTGTGCCGTGAGTTTTCATCAAAAAGCAGGCAGGAGCAGGACAGGCTGTTTACGGTACTTCCCTGCTCCATGACTATGAGGCGTGCTTTTACAGCTATGGTTCTGACCATCAGGAGTGTATGGTGCATATAGAACGCTGCCTAAAAGACAGCATGGAGAATGTACAGACAGCCGCGAAAGAATATGAGGACAATCCCCCGTCCGACTATTACAGGGATGGGTATAACCTGTACCTGAGGATGGCCGAATATAAGCATAACCACCTTCTGTTTCTGTCAAATCCCCTTGTGGAACCCGACAACAACCTCTGCGAGCGGAAGGCCCGGATACTGAAAGGGAAAATAAACCAGGCAATTTCGCTCAGGAGTTTCGAGAATCTGGAATATTTCTGCGAATGCTTAAGCGTACTTGATCATTTCGCGACAGATGGTAAAAACAACCTTTATCAATCCATAAAGGAAATATTCAGGAGATCTCGGCCGGAACAAGCCAGAGTGAACCCTAAAAATACAGAATCTTCTGATGCTAATATGATACTGTCCGAATGAAAGGCAGAAAGAGGGATTCGCAAGAGTCCCCCGTCATCGCGCCCTATTTCCCCGCCCCGTGAAAAGTAACTCCCAGAGAAAGCGGTGGAGTATTTTGTTCCTACTATATTGACAGTTTGGGAGATACAATATATAGTAATGATAGAAAGAAATAATACTATATATAGTGCAACTGCGTGATGTTTAAAACAAAATGGACGGTATGGAATTGGTATAACGGTGAACAGAATTTGTCGAGCGAACCTGGCTAAGTGAATAGTGATGTATGGGATAGTGAATCCTGTTTTGATGAAAAATTTATATTGCAATATGAATGAATAGATTTTATACTAAATAGTATAATGATCGAAGAGGTGATGTTTATGATACAAACTGTTCAGGCAATTTTGACGGATTATTTATCTGCGGTCAGGGAAATATATGGCTCACATTTAAAGCGAGTGATTCTTTATGGATCTTATGCAAGAGGGGACTATACCACAGAATCAGATATTGATATCATGATTCTGGTTGATTTGGAAGAAAGCGAAATGGATGCATATTCTGATGCTTTGTCAGAGCTTGGATTTGAGTACAACGTAGAACATGATATATGGATGATGCCGGTGGTGAAAAATATAGAGCATTTCCAATATTGGAAAGCAGCCTATCCATTTTATAAAAATGTACAGAAGGAAGGAGTTATTTTGTATGAAGCAGCCTGATTTGACAGATGTTGGCACACAACTGGACGTTGCGAAATATCGGTTGATGGCAGCCAAAGATGACTTGGATACGGCAAATCTGACTTTCCAGGCAGGGAAGTTCCGTGCGGCCAATAATAGGGCATATTATAGTATTTTTCACACAATCAGCGCCGTGCTTGCAAAAGAAGGGGTCGCGTTTAAAAGGCATAAAGATACAATCAGTTATTTTAACAAGAATTACATCCATACGGAAATTTTCCCAAAGGAGTTGGGAAGAAAAATTGTAAAGGCGGAAGAAATCCGGCACGCCAGTGACTATGATACTTTTTACATTGCGTCAAAGGAGGTTACGGCACAACAGATACAAACTGCAGAGCAGCTTCTTTGTTTAGCTGAGAAGTACCTGGAAGAGTGACTTTAAGAGTTTCGCTGTTTTCTATGCTTATTAATGAATTTTTTACCGCATCAGAGGGAATTTTCCAATGTGAGCCAAGTTTGAATGCTTCAATCTCACCGGAACGAAGAAGGCGATATGCGGTGGTTTCTGAGATCATTAAACGGGTACATAATTCATCAAACGTAATAAGATCATCTGAGTTATTTTCAAACAACATTTCTTTCTCTCCTCCGTTTTTTCATAGGATATTATCCACATATTAATCTTAAATTCCCGGGTATATGTTGTTACTACATATAGTTTTGACCATACTAAACATCTTAAAACCATTGGTATTTAGCGCTTTCCGCCTGATTCCTTCATTGCGATTTGTTATAATGCAGAAGCAACATATTATCGTTGTTTCTACAAGGATCAATTTATGAGGAAAATCAACTACTATAAAAGCCGTGGACAGCTTTATGCAAAGGTACCAGCATCATCCTACAGAGAAAACGGGAAAATGAAAAAGCGGGATGATGGAATTTATCTCGGCCGTGTGGTCAATAAAGAAATGTTTTTTACTCTTCAGAACACGGTATTTTTACCTATGATCCTGTTATAAATGTTTTTAGTCCGGCAGATGAATCCTGTTCAGCGGATATTCCTGGCGATCAGCGTAAACACCCTGAAGTGTGCCTTGATTTCGGCGATTCCTATTTTGTTTATGAATTAATACACTCATGCGGTTATGACAGTGTCATCCGTTCATTGCCTTACCGGAACAGAGATACCCTTAACGTCATGATTCAATACTATATCCTGCAGGATAAGGCGAGCGACCATGCAGGTATATGGTACAATGGAAGCATAGCACAGCTGTTATTTCCCAGGGCAAATATGGCATCCCGTCGCATATCGGATTTTCTGAAATCCATAGGCAGGCGTGAAACAGCAGAACAGTTTTTTGGGGACCATATAAAATGGGTCAGAGAAAATGTATGTAACGACCCGGAAATCCTTATAGACAGCACCGGTATGCCAAACAATATACATTTTCCGCTGACAGCAATAAGCAGTCATAATGGTAAGATATCCCGGGAAGCAAGAATGATTACCATCATACAGCGGGACACTGGATATCCACTCATGTTCCGGATCACTCCCGGGAATATAAACGACATCTCCACGATTACAAGATCCATCAGCAATCTTGGCGTACATGACATAGATACAGATTTCATCCTTATGGATGCAGGGTATTTCACGGATGACAATGTGGATCCCCTTTATGCGGCTGGAATCGACTTCATCACAAGACTGCCGGAACGAAACAGGATCTTATATAACACCATCCTTTCGGAGGGGCAGGACAAGCTCATAAAGAAGGAGAATCTGGTTCGATACAACAACAGGGCAGGATATATAGTGCGTCTGGACTGCAGGCTCGGCAAACAGAAACAGGAAGGGTTTGCTTACCTGGGCTATGACGTTGACCGCGCGTCAGATGAAGTGCATAAGGCCGTAAACCGTCTTGCAGACAAAAAACGCAATGATGAGCAGTTCCCCAAAATATTAGACAATGCAGGGATATTTGTTATCGTTTCATCGCTGCCCTGTCAGTCAGATGAAATACTTCCGGTTTATTATATACGCCAGGCTATAGAGCAGTATTTTGATATAAGCAAAGGTTCCTCAAAACTCACGTCGTTAAGGATTCACAGTGAAGATGCTTTATATGGACATCTTACATTGTCCATGATCGCAGCTACAATCAACATCCGTATTATGAATACAATCAAACGATACCATGATGACAGGGACAGTTTATTTATGTCTCTCAACAACCAGAAATGTTTAGTGTATCGCACACAGATAAATATATGCGAACCTCAGGCAATGGCCAACGGGTTTTATAACAAGTTTCATATCAAATGTCCACTATATTTCAAACGGACCGGCAGCGGACTCAACCCACAATATGAGTTATCGAAGCATGGGGAGTATCAGGTGTAGTGACAACATCTACCCGGGAATTTAAGTTAAATATTAAGGGTGCGGCTGTTCGACGAACCCGAATTTGCTTTATTGTTGGAGTTCTGCAAACAAAAGTCAGGTACCGCCAAGAGGAAAAATATGAATATCACTATTAAAAAACTTACAATGTCAAATATGACGGACTTTTTTGATTTTTTTGATAACA
>CANQUG010000023.1 GCA_947626985.1 uncultured Lachnospiraceae bacterium
ACCGCGTCGAAGGCCAGCTCCGCCAGCCAGTTGTCGCAGTAGGCGGAATAAACGATATTCAGCCCGCTCCCCTCGATTCCCTTCAGAAATCCTTCCTGCACCAGGGACACATTGTGGTCGGCAGGCGAGCCGTAGATAGCGAAAATATTTCCCCCGTCGGGAAGCGCTTCCGTCATGGCCTGAGCCATCAGCGCGCCCACCATCTCGTTGTCAAAGGAGATATAGAGATTCGTGTCCGCGTCCATCACCAGACGGTCGTAGCACACCACCCGGATTCCCTTGCGCCTGGCCTCCCGGATGGCGTCCGTGAGCCCTTCGCCGTCCACCGCGATGACCACGATCACGTCCACATTCTTCTTAATAAAATAACCGATCTGGGAAATCTGCTCCTCCAGATCCCCGTTGGCCACCTGCACGTTCACATCCGCCCCAAGCTCCTGGGCGGTCATGACAAACTGATCTCTGTCCCGCAGCCATCTCTCAATGACAAAGGAGTCGAAGCTCATGCCGATCTGCAGACGTTCCTGCTCCGTCTCCTCCTGACGCGTCTCCTCCGTCTCATCTGCCGAAGCACAGCCGCCGCAGAAAACAATACAGACAGACAGCAGAATCAGAAGCACTGTCCCATATTGTCTGTTTCCCTTCATAACACTCCCTTCCGCCTTCAGCCGCAAAATCCGCTCACACTCATTGTCCCTGAAGCCTGGCATTTTCACATCCTCTCCCGGTATTCACTGGGTGTAGCGTCCTCCTGTTTTTTGAAAATCCGGCTGAAATAATTGGGATCGCTGTACCCCGACATCAGGCAGATTTCCTTGATGCTCAGCTCCGGATTTTTCAGAAGCTCTTTGGCATGAGCAATCCGCACTCTCGTAAGATATTCGATAAAGTTCTCCCCGGATTTCTCCTTGAACAGCTTGCTGAAATAGTAGGGACTGATATCCACGATCCGTGAAACCTCGTCCAGGGAAAGATCCCTGGCAAAATTTTCATCGATATAAGCCTTCGCCCTGGAGATCACGCTGTCCGACTGCTCCCCTTTCCCGGCGCTGCTGCTCCGGCACACCGTCTCCAGTTTTTCCAGAAACCACTCCCGCAGGGCCGGATAATCCGGACAGGAAAGCACCGCGGAGAGGTAATCCTTCCTGGAATGAAAATCATAGCTTTCGATCCTTCCGTCAAAGAACGCATCCCGCTCCGCCCAGATCACGAACTCCAGAACCTTCAGCTGAATGTCCTCCCGGTCCTCATAGTAATTGTGAACCATCCAGTCAAAAAACTCGTTGGCCGTCTGCCTGGCTCCCTCCCAGTCTCCCTTTGCGATCCGGGCAAAGAGCTTCCGCTCCGTGGAACCGGGATAATTTCCCACGTATTCCCCCCGCACCGCCAGATCGTCCACATGGGCCACGCTGCTGGTACTCTGGCTCAGGGCCCGGTAGGCCTCGCTGTAGGAAAGGCGGAGCTCCTCAATCCGGTAGGTCTTTCCGATGCCTGCCCGGAACCTGGCCTCAAACCTTCTGCCCAGCTTTCTGAGCATATTCCTGGTCTGCTCGATAATGCGGATACGCGCCTTATATTCCTGGATCTCTTCCTCACAGGGAATGCAGAGCACCACCCGGTTCGTCATGACAGGACCCACGATACAGGGAAAAAACTCCTTGCATACCGCGCGCAGCTCCGGATAAAGGGCCTGGGCCTTCACGCTCATCCCCACCGGCGCAGTGAGAATCCCGTGCTCATCCGGCTGGCCGAACTGAATCAGCATCACATAGGCGTACTCCTGCTGAAGATCCAGAAGAGTCCGATAATAGCTCAGATCGCTGGAATTGTCCTCCTGAAGGATCAGACTGTTCACAAACCCGTTCTCCACAATGGGAATCACCGTCTCCAGCTTTTCCTGGATCTTCAGATCATCGCTGCGCTTTTTCCGCTCCTCGTCGATCTCCTTCATGGCCCTTTCCAGAGAGCTGACTACCAGGGCGCGCTTCACTGGCTTGGTGAGATAGTCCAGAACTCCCAGATTGATGGCTTCCTTGGCGTAATCGAAGGTGTCATAGGCCGTGATGATAAAAAATTTTATGGAACCGCTGAACTTGCGGATCTCCCGGATGGCCTGGATGCCGTTGATCCCGGGCATCTGGATATCCATAAACACAATATCCGGCCGGAAGGATTCCGCCAGCTCCACCACGGCCCGGCCAGTTTTTGCAAAGGCAAGCTCGCATTCGTTGCCGAAATTTTTTTCGATGATATTTTTCAGGGCCTCTCTCATGATGCCCTCGTCATCTGCGATCAGAACTCTGTACATGTTGGTCTCCCTCTGTATTTCTCAGGTCTTCCGCTGCATTCGCTTTCTCTGTTTCATTTCTCCGGGACGTCCGTCCCGGCAGGCTCAGCATCCGGGCTCCGGTCTTTTCCGCCCTCCGTATGGACCGGAATCAGCAGCCGCACCTCTGTCCCGCATCCCGGACCGCCGCTGAAAATTTCCACCAGACCTTTTTCCTCGTAAAACAGTTCCAGTCTGCGGATCACATTATCCAGGCCGATACCTGTGGAATCCTTCTCCGTATCCCTTCTGATCCGGCCTGAGAGGACCTCCTGAATCCGCTCTTCCGTCATTCCCATGCCGTTATCCCGGACGCTTACCACAATACGGTTCTCTCTGCGGAAAATTTTCAGCCAGATATGGCCTTCCCATTCCGCCTCCCGCAGCCCGTGATTCACCGCATTCTCCACAACAGGCTGAAGGATCATGCTGGGAAGACGCGCCTCCTCCACGCCGGCCTCAATTTCCTTCTCAAAATGAATGTCCCCGGAAAAACGGACATTCAGAATATATACATAATTATCCACCGTCTCGATCTCTTCCGCCAGAGTGACGCTCTCCCTGCCCTTCCGCACATTGTACCGGAAGAAATCCGCCATTTTTTCAATAAAGATGCTGGTCTTTTCCGCATCCTCCATCACCGCAAGCTGCGCTCCGGCATTCAGGGAATTAAACAGAAAATGGGGATTGATCTGAGCCTGAAGATAGCGGAGCTGAGTGTCCTTTAAACTGGTCTCCATCAAAAGCTCACGCTCCATCATTTTCTGTTCCTTTTCCATGCTCTCCCTGGTTCTCACGATATACTCCCGGATACTGTACACCATTTTATTAAAGGCATCCGTCACCACTCCCACCTCGTCCCGGCCGGGAGCATCGGGAAGACGGATGTCAAAATTCCCCTGGGCCACCTGATTGGATGACACGGCCAGCATCCGCAGAGGCTCCGTGATGGTCCGGATCAGTACGAAAAGGATCAGAAGATTGATGACCACCACCAGCGCCATCACAAGGAAGCTTGCCATTTCCATGTAATTCAGGGATTCCCTCAAAACCTGATAATTCTCCGAATTGTTCCGGAACTGCAGGCTGTTGAGGCAGTAAATGGCCGTCCGGATATATCCGTAATTCTTTGATTCCTCCCCGAAGGCCGCCTTGTAGCCCTCCACATTGCGGCCGCGCTTCGCCTGAATGGTCTCCTCCGCCAGCTCCAGATACTTTTCCGACATGTTCCGGATATTTTTTTCCAGGATTTTCCGCTCGCTGTCCACAACAGCGCCGTTCAGCTGCTCCAGCATATCCTGAAACTGCTGAACATCCCGATAATAATCCTCCAGGGAGTCGGAACTTTTTGTACTCAGATATTCCAGAATATTTCCATGAATTCCCTCCAGGCACTCCGTCATCTCACTGAGACTGACGTTGGTGGCGTACACCTGATCCAGTTCATTCATGGAACGATTGATTTCCCCGTACAGAAGGATGTTGACCAGAAACATCAGGCAGGCCATAAGGGCAAAGATCATGACCAGCTTGGTGCGGATGGAAAACATCCCCCCGACTCCCGGATTTTTTTCTTTTCTGCTCATGACTCACCGCCCTGTTCCGTCTGTGTGTCCCTGTAATCTCCCACGTTCCGCCGGGTGATCACATTCAGATCCACGCTCATATAACTGCTGGTATATCCCATGGTGTGGTACTCCTCCAGAGCCTCGATGCTGTAGCGTCCCATCTGCTCCGTGTCCGGAGTAATGGCCACGGGCACATTTCCCTTTTCGATGGCGTCCAGAATCGTCTCCGACTGGTAATACCCGATGATATCGATGCTGCCCACCAGATTATAGTCCACCACTGCGTTGTAGGCGCTCTCGCTGTCCGTCTCATTCATGCACACCAGAATATCCGGCCGGGTATCCAGGTCTATGATCCGGTCGCGGATCACTTCCTCCGCGTCAAAGGTACTCTGCGCCTCTATGGTCAGAGAATCGATCTCCGGCATTTTTCCCTGCTGCTCCCGGAATCCCTTTTCCTCCAGACCGTCCTCGACGGCGGTTTTCAGATTCTGAAAGATCAGCTCGTTTCCCAGATTCCCCCGCTTAAAGAGGACCGTGATTTTCCGGGTGGACGAATCCACGCATTTCAGGATTTCCCTGCCGTAAGCAGCGCCCAGCTGATAATTATTGAATCCCACAAAGCTTTTCCGGCTGCTGGACGTATCGTCGTCAATCACGGTAATTACCGGAATGCCCGCTTCGTCCGCTTTTGCAATGGCCCGGCGCATGCCGGCCGTACCGTCCGGTTTGATGATAATGCCGTCCACCTGAGCCGCAACAGCGATATCCATGTAGGACAGCGGCGTATAATCTCCCGCCTCCCAGTCGCCCAGAAGCTCCACATAGGCGTCATGCTCCTCTGCCGCGGCGCTGGCGCTGCGGTAGATATCCTGCCAGAGAGGCGAGGCACAGTCCTCGGGAATAATCACATAATGGCGCTTATATTCTCTGACATTCAGGAGGTCGTCCAGCTGATTTCTCTCAATCGCGGCAATATAATATCTCCATCCCGCCATGGTCAGAAGCACCACCACTGCCAGAGCGGCAAGGGCGCCGTAAAAAACATAGCCGGGGGAGGTTTTTCTGTCTTTCTCTTTCATATTTCTCCTGAACAGTTTTTCCCGGGCCGGGACCTCTCTCCCCGGACCGGAGAATCATAAAGAAACGGGGTTCCGCCTCCGCTGTCCACACAACAGCCGGATATCGGAGCCCCTGTCTGTTACATTTCTGAAAGATACAGCTCAGGCCGCATCTGACCTGCCTTCCCGGCCGCAGCCTTTACCTGATGCAGATGTTCTCTCCCACAAGACCCATGGGGGAGCCTTCGGGAAGACCGCCCTCAGGATGGCCCAGAAGCCACTTGTTCTTCGCGGTAAGCCTTCCGTCCTCGCCGCCCTTATGCTCCTCATCCAGAGGAAGGTTCGTATCCTTCGGCAGCACAACCGCTACGCGGAAGCCGTCCTCGGCTGCATTGCAGGGAGCATAGTGAAGAGTGGTGGCGTATACTTCCACGCCCACGCCCTTCGGAAGCAGGAACGCCTCCACCAGGGAGGTATCATAGGTGCCGTCCTCCGCGATGTCCGGCTGCCATCCTAGCAGAAGCACCGCGTCCGTTCCGCCTACATTGATCTCCGAGGAGCGGTGATACTCCAGGGCATTGAGCTTGTAATTATTTCCGTTGCAGTATCCGATCTGAATGGGCAGTTCGCCGTAGGTCTTCGTCTGAAGCTCCTGAAAAACAGGAAGCTGCTCCAGAAGTTCCACGGAGGGCTCATAAACCGTATCCTCGGGGCAGGGAGTCTCCGCCAGTCTGGCGACAAGCTCCGAAAAATCCACATTGTCAACCACGCGGCCGTATTTTTTAAAGGCCGGATCCGTCACTTTTTTTATCTGCATATCCAATTCCTCCTGTGCAGTTAAAGTATTTTTAGTCATTTTACTACTTTATAAGGGAAATTTCCAGTATATTTTTGCACATTGACGGCAGGGGCTCCGGCGATACGTCTGCCTGCCCGTTCCCTGCGTATTCTTCCCTCCGGTTCTTCTTTTTTTGACGAATAATTTCGAAAAAATTATAAAAATAGGGGATTACTATTTGCGGGAAGATGTGATAGAATAAGAAAGATAAAAAAGATAACACAGGGGAGAGCAATAACTAATGTTTATAAGGGAAATGAAAAGGAAAAAAACGAAACGGTTATGGCAGCTGGTTGCCTGCCTCATACTGTGTGTGATCCTGGCGGTCTCTGTCCATGCTGACGAACCCGGCATGCAGAAACCGGATTACGCCACAGATTACTTTATGATTGTGGATTCCCCCCAGGGCGGAATCAATATCTACCCGGGAGCAAGCCTGTCCCACGAGCCGCTGAACAGCGAGCTGATTCCCAACGGCACGGCTCTACATATTCTGGGAGAGCTCACCGACGACAGCAAACGCGTATGGGGATATACGGCGTACCTGGGTATGAACGGCTACGTACCTCTGGACGACTGTTCTCCCGCCACGGAAGAGGAAGCGATCGAATCCGAGCTTTCCCTCGCGGGAGACGATCACAGGAATTACAACGCTGATTACGATATCACGGTATCCGCCGAAGACGGAACGGTTATCCTCCGCAAGGGCCCGGCTAAAAAATACAACCGTGTTTCCGGCAGCGGAGATATTCCCGGCGGCACAGTGCTTCACATGGACGAAGACGTGGAAATGAACGACGGAAGCCACTGGGGGCACACCGAATTCGGCGGCCTGAAAGGCTGGGTGAACCTGGAGGGTTTAAAAGAGTGGAAAGAAACATACGGGGCTTCTTCCTCCGGCAGCATACCGGAAACAGATGTTCCGGATCTCGTGGATCCCCTTCAGAGTCCTGTTTCGGAGGATGAGGGAAATACACCCGGTTCCTCACAGACAGGCGCTACGCTTCCGGGAGAAGGCACTACATCGGAATCCGATGATCTCATCGCAGCTTCCTCAGGAGAGATTCAGACGACTCCCTCCGCTGCAAAGACAGCCAAAGCTGCTGCGACAGCCACTCCGAAGCCCACCGCGACTCCCACTCCGAAGCCTACTGCAACACCGACTCCGGAGCCTACTGCGACACCGACTCCGGAACCCACGGCAACTCCCACTCCGGAGCCTACCGCAACACCGACTCCGGAACCTACCGCGACTCCTACACCGGAGCCTACGGAAACTCCTACTCCGGAACCTACTATGACTCCTACACCGGAGCCTACGGAAACTCCTACTCCGGAACCTAGTGAAACTCCCACTCCGGAGCCCAGTGAAACTCCCACCGCAGAGCCGACCATGACTCCCACTGTGGAACCGACGGCTGCATCCGAAGCGGAGGATGAAGAAACCTCAGGCGTTACCGGAGCTGCTGCTTCCGGACAGGAGGCATCCAGTCAGGAAGTGAAAACCGCCGAGTCACCGCTGCAGAATCCCTTAGTCTGGATTGGCGGCCTGACCATTCTGGTAATCATTATCCTGCTGATCTACCACTTCGTAAAAAGTAAAAAGAAATAAAAGCTGACGCATAAAAAAGTAAAAAGGGGACATCATTTCCCGATGAACTTACAGGTTCGCGGAAAAATGATGTCCCCTTTCCGATATGAAAATACGGAAAAACCATACCGTTCTGAAACAAAGATCCGAGGCAGGATATGACTCCGAATGCCGGGATTTTCTTTGTTTCCTCAATAAAAAGAAAGAGAGGCTCCCTCATGAAAAAACTTGCCATTCTTTTTCCGGGCATCGGCTACACCTGCGTGAAGCCCCTGCTGTACTACACCGGCTCCCTGGCCGCCGAGCTGGGATACGAAGTTCTCCGTCTGGATTACGGCCAGGACATTCACACCTTCCGGGGCCGCACTCCCGAAGAAATGAGACCCATCCAGAAGCTCGCACTGAAAAGAACGCTGGACCAGCTGGAAAAGGTGCCTTTCCAGGAGTACGAATCCCTCCTGTTTATCTCCAAGAGCATCGGCACCGTGGTGGCCTGCAAAACGGAAATCATCCTGCAGCTCTCGGACAAAACCAGACATTTCCTCATGACTCCCATCCCCGACACTCTTCCCTATCTGAAGGATGTAAACGGAATCTTCCTCTCGGGGACCGGGGATCCGTACATTTCCGCGGATCTGGTCCGCAATGCGGCCAGCAGTTGGCCGGAAAAAACAGGAGGAATCTTCGAAGGCTGCAATCATTCTCTGGAAAAACCCGGAGACATTATGGAAGGCCTGAAAAATCTCACCCTTGTCTGCACCTGCTTAAAGGAAATGCTCACGCGCCCTCTCAGTACCTGATAATAAAATGCATATCCCTGTATGCCTCCGGCTTCCGGATTATGATGATCTTTCAATTTCCGGCAAAGCAGGAGGCAGACCCGCATGGTAAAAATTCGTGGCAAAGATTCTGTGACAGAAGCTGTTCCGCTTCCGGAACATGATAATCCCTCAGCTTCTGATAAAATGGGGCGCATATTTTGCGGCCAGAAGGATGGCCTCTATCATGCTGACAGGGCTGGCGATCCCTTTTCCCGCAATATCAAAGGCCGTTCCGTGATCCACAGAGGTACGCAGTATGGGCATACCGTTGGTGATGGCGATGGTTTTCTCAAAATCCAGAGTCTTCGCCGCGATATGCCCCTGGTCATGGTAAAGGGACAGCACGCTGCTGTACCTGCCCATAGCTGCCTGATGAAACACGGAATCCGCTCCGATGGGACCCTCCACAGGGTAACCCTCTCTTTTCAGTTCTTCCACAGCGGGAATAATCTCCCGTACCTCCTCCCAGCCGAAAAGTCCATGCTCTCCGCTGTGAGGATTCAGCCCCGCTATGGCCATGGTGCCTTCCTCTGCGCCCAGCTTTTTCAGCGCTTCCAGACACCGCTTCACATAATCCATGATCCGTTCTTTCGTGATCATATCCAGCATCTGCCTCAGGGATACATGCCGGGTGAGAAAGAACACCCGCATCCCTCTGGTCTCAAACATGGTAAGGGGATCCTTCGTCCCGGTGAGCGCTCCGAAGATTTCCGTGTGGCCGATATAATTCACGCCGCCTGCACGCAGAGACTCCTTATTGATGGGCGTGGTAGCCACCGCGTCCGCCTTTCCCGCCATAGCGAGCCCGATGGATTTCTCGATATACTCATAGGCGGCTCTCCCGCACATGCCGCTCACTTCTCCGCGGACAAAGGAATTTCGATCCACATTTGCCAAATCCGCCAGATTCAAAACCCCTTCGCGGAAATCTCCATTCTCCGGCGAATCCGTCACATGCACGGACAGATTTACGCCTGTGATCTCCATTGCTCTTTCCGTAATCCACCTGTCTCCCACGAAGAGACAATCCGCCGCGTTCCTCACACTTTCCGACGCGGCAGCCCTTACCGCTATTTCCGGTCCGATTCCCGCCGGATCTCCCATGGGAACCACGATGCATGGCTTTTTCATAATACAAGGCCCTCCTTTTTTCAATGAAAACCGACTCCCGGCAATCAAGCAGGCTTCGCAATAAAGCAAACTTCATAATAAAGCAAACCTCATAATAAAGCAAACCTCATATAAAGCAAACCTCATAATAAAGCAAACCTCATATAAAGCAAACCTCATATAAAGCAAACCTCATATAAAGCAAACCTCACAAAAAAGCAGCTGTATGATTTTTCCCAACCAACAGCCGCTTTTTTTAATATCCAGGATTTTCTGTCGCAACTCTTTTTCCGTCACACAGGCTTTCCGCAATCTATCCTCCGGAGCTCTGCCGAACGACCAGCCATCAACGGTGAGGGACTCGTCCCCAAAAGAACACCACGTTCCAAATCCCTCACATCCGCTCAGAGAACCTCTCCCAGAACCGACAGCCCGTACTCCGCCAGACTGTGATCCTCCTCGCCGGTCCCGCCGCTGACGCCCAGTCCGCCGATAATGGTATCTCCAATCTTAATGGGCACTCCGCCGCCGAAGATGATGATATTTCCGCCTTCCATCTTGTCCAGTCCGTAGAAGGTTCCTCCCGGCTGGGCCAGAGCGCTCAGCTCCATGGTGGACATCTTCACGGCCACAGAGGTGTAGGCCTTTTTTACCGCCACGTCAAAGCTTACCAGAAAAGCGCCGTCCATCACATGAACGGCTATGGGACGCCCTTCGGGACCGCACACGGCGATCACCGCCTTTTTGCCCCGGCGCTTCGCCTCCTCCTCGATCTTCTCGATCAGGCGTTTGGCCGCGTCCAAGGTGATCCTTCCCGGAACTCCCATGCGCTTTAATACCTCCTGAATCACAGCCTCGCTGACTGTACCCTTCTGATCCTTCTCCATCTCCGCTCCATTCCCGGAATGCTCCGGCGTCCCGGATTCCCGGCCGAAGCCGTCCTCCGGCTTCCGGCCCTGCTCATCCAACGATTCCACATATCTGGCCAGTACATAGAGGTAATCTGCCAGACGGTTCATATATTTTTTCGTCCCCGTGTCCGAGCCGAACTTCACGCTCACCATGGCAAGCGCCCGTTCCGCCCTGCGGGCTACCGTGCGGGCGATATCGATCTCCGCGCACAGCGGACTGCTTCCCGGAAGGATAAACCGCTTCGGCCGCTCAAACAGTCCCTCCAGCCGGTCGATCTCCTCCTCCAGAAGCTCCGTCCTGTCGTCCGGAATCTTATAGTCCCTGTTGTAGGGATCCGCCACGCCAGCCATCACCGTGATCAGAGTTTCCTGAATCTTTTCCAGAAAGCGGATGGTATCCCTGTCCCGAAGCATGGTCTTCACCAGACCCAGATGGCTGGTCAGCTCGTCGATGGTGCCCACAAGCTGAATCCTGTCGTCCGATTTGGACACATTTTTCGTATGAATGAGACTGGTCGTCCCCTTATCTCCGCTCTTCGTATAAATGTTCATAAGGAATCTCCCACTTATCCCTGAAAATCCGCATTTCCATATCCCGGCCGTCCTCCCGGACGGCCCCATCCTCGCATCAGTACACCGCCCTGAAGGGCATCTTTTTTACAGCTCTGGCGCTGTTGGCCCCCAGGTTCCGGCACTGCCAGAAGGCGGGCTCGTTCAGCTCAAAGACGTTTTTTCCCTTGGGCAGGTGCATCATCTGCATGGCAAGTCCTCTTTCACAAATTCCTATTCCCGAACCCAGCATGGATTCGTTGGCCGCCTCGTACGCCAGCGTGTCCAGGTCCCCCTCGTGAGACTGCACCCGAAAAAGAACTCCCTCTTCCTCGATTCCGGCGCACACCTCCGCCAGGAAATCCTGATCCGCGTCCTTCACATAAATAACAACCTCCGGCCGGTTCACTACCATAAGCAACCACACTCCACTTTTTATCCCAAAGGGCCGCGTTCCGGGGCTAGCCCAGATAGGACAGCACCAGCCCTGTGGCCACCGCGTTTCTGGGTCCTTCCGTTCCCCGGATATTTCCTCTTCCGCAGACGATCCTGTACTCCGAGAGCGCTTCCGTAAGCATCTCCGGAATCTCGAAATCCTCCGCGGAGCCGCCCACCAGCACCACGTTGGGAATCTTCCTCAGATCACGGTCCGGCGCCACAGCCGTCAGGGCCCGGAGGGCATTTCTCACAAACACCTTCCGCTTGGCGTCCCGGCGGACCTCCAGAATCCTTTCCATGGGAATGTCCTCCTCGATCTTCAGCATTTCTCCCGGCGCCAGCAGCACCACATGGCCGTAATACCTGGGGTCGATGGACTCCTCGAAGAACTGCATGGCCCCGTTTTCCAAGCGCATATGGAACAGACTCTCCACCTTCCCCATGGGATATTTCTTGATCTGCTCCGCTGTCGTCCGGCTTCCCAGACCAAGCTCCGTCTGAATCAGCATGGAAACCAGCTCCCCCGCTCCGGCCTGATGAGTGGTGCGGACTCTCCCGTCCGCTTCCAGAACGGCGGCGTCCGTGGAGCCGCCTCCCATGTCCAGAATCGCCAGAGGAAGTCTGGTCCCCGGCGTGGTCATGGCTCCCAGGGAAGCCATCACAGCCTCCACTCCTGCCACTGTGGAGCGGACATGCAGCTCCTGCTCCAGTCTCTCCGCGATCTTCTGCATGGGAAGGTGCCGGGTCTTCACCATGGCCGCGATGCCCACAGCCTTCTCCATGCAGGTCTCCCCTGCCAGGGAACCGGAGATCTCCACCGGAGCCAGCGTATCCACCGCCAGGATATCCGTGATCCGGATTTCGCTGTCCTGCTCCTGCGCCACATCCGCCATGCTGGTCTTTATCCTGGAGAGCATATTTCCCACATTCGTATGTTTCTCCCCGTCGATATCCCGGATCTCACCGGCGGATGACAGCGCCTCCATGATCCCGTCGGCCCCTGAGTCGATGTTTATGTTTACGTCCTTTTCGCCGTGAAAGGTAATCTCACCGGCGGGAAGAACATTCTCCTGCACATTTCCATGAGGAGTGCGGATAACCACCGCGCTTCTCTTGCCGATCAGGCTCTTGGCGATGGGGGTGACAGAGCGGGTCTCCTCCGCGTCCAGCCCCAGAAGGGTGGCGATTCCATAGGGATTGGACAGCATGCGGATGGAGGTCCCGGGCAGGGCCACCTCGATCGCCGCAAGCTTCCCCTCGGGAACCTTCCGGATATGCCGCACCTCATCCACAATGGGAATTTTTTTGCTGAGACGGTTTTCCACAAGAACCGCCTCGTCTGCCTGGAGGATCAGCCCCCGCACATCCAGCTCGGGAATGTACTGATTCAGCCTGGCGGCCGCCTCCTCATAGGAAAACCGATTGGACGCCACCACGATATAGGGCGTCCCGGGCTTTCCCTTCCATATATTCTCCAGAAACAGGAGCTCGCCCACAGCGTCCCCCGCTCCGGCCGGTGTTGACGGATTATGTCCGATCATGGAGGATTCCGTGATGATGGTCTCCGTAATGGTCTCCATGGCGGTATCCCCGATGACGGGCGCGGCTTCATTGAGGCGCACCAGATCAATGGCGCTCACAGGCTGACGGATCCGGTCCATCGCCTCCAGAAGAGCGGATTTGATCCCGTGAACGTTGGGAAGAGTTCCCTTGGTCCCCGTAGTCATGCGGGAGGCGCCGGAGAGGAACTGAAACCTTCCGTCCTCCCCTACAGCGCCGATGCATACTTCAGTTGTAGAATTTCCGATATCAACACCCGCGATCAGTTTCAAAGAAGGATTCCTCTCTTTTCGTATATTTCAGCGGCTTCCAGAACCAGCTTCGCACAGTGAGGCGCGTGATACTTCTCCAGCAGCTCCTGCGCCATGAGAAGAAGCTCTTTTTTCGTAGAACGATTCGGGCGAAGCTTGTTGTACATGGTCAGAATCACATCGTCCGGAACGTTCACCAGCTCGGAGGCTCTCTCGAAATTCGCCTCCATCTGAACATTGTCCGCGGCCGCGGCTACCTGACCCTGGCGCTTCAGCATCTCCGAGGATATTTTGATATCGTCGGCAGTGACGTTGCCCCGCTTCACTTCATCCAGGGTAATCCCGGAAAGCTTTTTTCCGGTCCTGGAGGTGATGGTTTCGGCTTCCTTCTGCCCTAATGGATAACTGCTCATTTTCCGCCCTCCCATACGATCATGCCCTTTTCCGGATCAAGCTGTTCCGTCTCGATGATGTGCATCAAAGCCGCCTTCACCTGGAATTTCGCCCGCACCATGGGATCGTTGGTGCACTCGATGGGCGTCACCTTCTCACCCTTCACATACCTGGCGGCATTCCTGCCGATCTTGCGGTAGGTCTCCAGATCCATCGTCGGGGCCTGGGGAAACAGCTCCAGATTCGTCAGCGGATAAAGATCCTTCTGATGGATCACCGTGGTTCCCTTGGACTGAATCCCGATGCCGATGCCGGATCCGGAAAGTTTGGCGCACTGGAGGGCCATAAAGGCCACGTCCGAGGTATCCAGAACCTTCACCACGCGGGAAACCATTCCTTCCTCCTCGATCCCGGCGCGCACGTTGCGCAGAACCTCATCCAGAGGAATGCCGCCGATGGTGTAATTGATCTCCGTCTGAAAGGCGGCTCCCACCCCGATGACAATCTCCTTCGGGTCCGTTCCCTGCTTCGCCTTCACCGCGCCTTCGTAGGAATGCTTCGGGCGCATTCTGGTTTTTCCCGCCAAGCTCTGAGCGCCTGACACGGTACTGTTCTGAGGCTTCCCACCGTTTTTCTGAAGCTGTTCCACCACGGCCTGAGTAATGGCCCGTATCAGCTGTTCATTTACTTCCATGGGTCCACCTCCTAAAACTCGTTTACATTGATCCTGTGAGGAATCGCCTTGATCTCCTCCCAGCGTTTTCCTGTTACCCGATAGCCGGTTCCGGGCCCCATGTAGTCGTTGGGGGTGTTCACGCCGGACATCACCTGGAAATTCTCGTCCAGAATGGCCGCCGTATGCATGTAATCCCCGATGACTCTCTGCTTGAGCATGTTCAGAATGCTCTCCGCCAGCTCCTCAAACCCGCTTTCCGCCAGGGCCTTCACCACATCGACGCCGGTGATCCCACGCTTCATCAGGTCATCCGCGGCCATCAGATCCGACGCCACGTCCCGCTTCGGGGTGTCCTTGCTGCCGTGGGCGTAGGTCACAGCCTCCACCTGCTCGTCCGTCACCTCTGTGAGCCCCAGATATTTAAAGACAGCCTGCACGGCCTTTCCCGCCTCCCGGCGGACCCGGATCACTTCCTCCTCCGTCACCGGGCGGAGGCCGCCGTCCACCTGCATGTCTCTCTGCAGAACGTTGTAATCGTCAAAATCCTCGGCGTCAAAATTGGACCCCGCAAACATATTGTCATAGTTGGGCTCGGCGGCGTAGCCGGAAAAGATAAAGTCCGTTCCCGGCATGAACTGCAGCATGGTTCTGGCAGTCCGCCTCATATCGGAATTGGAAAAGCTCTGGTCGTTGGAGGAGGCGCATTCCAGTCCCAGAAGGGCCGCCACCAGATTTTCTCCCATAACCTCCCGGATTCCCGCGGGAACGCTGGCCGCCACGCCGATGCAGCTCACGGAACCGTTCTGGATCCCCTGGCTGCCCGCCCCCTTGGTTACGTACAGGCATCTGCACTCCAGATAGAGCATGGATTTTTTCTCGCTGGAGCCCATCAGCACCTCCGAACCGGCGCCCGAGGTGAAGCGGACCTTCAGACCTCTGGAGGCGTAGGCGGAATTCAGGAAGGCCTTGGAATAGGGCGTATCGTCTCCGTCGATGAACACCTTCTCCGTGCCGTACACGGAAAGAGTCTCCGCGTAGGTGGTGAGTCCCCGGATGCCCAGCTCCAGCTCAATGGCCTCCTCCACCGCGCACTGGGTGAGAACGCCCTTTCTCCCCACCTGGGAGCCGATGAGCAGGGCAATGGCGTTGAAGGGGGCATATCTGGCCACTCCTGTGGTGGTCTCCTCCTCGCTGAAGCCCCGGAGAGCTCCCTCCGCCGCATCCGCCGCGATCTGCACCGGGTCGTCCTTCAGATTGGTGATGTGGGCCTGATTTCCCGGAACCCTCCGGGCCCGCATCTTCTGCATGCCCATCATCATCTCCACCACGTTCAGGTAGTTGATGACCTCCACCATCTTGGCGGGAGTGATGCCGGAAACGATCTCCAGAATCTCCTTCCGGGGAGTCTGAATATCCACGATCTTCCTGGCGATCTCCAGGGAGGGAATGGCCATGGAGGTCTCCGTTCTGTCAGTGCGGATGGCGTAATCCGCGATAAACTGATCCAGAAAATCGAAATCCTCCCGTTTTTTTCCGTCCAGCTCCGTGATCACGCCGTTTTCCACAGCCACGGAGGGTTTGGGATCGTAGGGGCTGTGCATGGCCACAAAGCCCATCTCCGGCCATTCATCGATGAATCCGTCCTTGTTTACCGCTCTTTGATCCAGGATCTCAATTCTTTTCGATCTTTTCATAGTTTCTACCTTTCTCTGAGTTTTCCGGAAAACCGCCGCAGCTCCGGAAAGAAGCGCCGGCGCCGCAGCCGGATGTTCTCAGAAGGACCAGAGTTTCACGTAAATCTTTACGATGTCCTCTTTGGTGGGAACCCTGGGATTGCTGGCGGTGCAGGTATCCGCCAGAGCGGCCTCCGCCATCCTGTCCACAGCCGTAAAATACGCGTCCGGGGTAATGGTTCCCATCTCCTGAATGGTCAGCGGAATGTTCATCTCCTTCTGCATAAACTGGATCCAGTTTACCAGGGAGCGGACACTCATGACCTTGTTATAGTTGCTCAGGCCCAGAATATGGGCGATATTGGAATACCGCTTCACTGCAGGCAGGTATTCCTTCTGACTTTTGCTGTGTTTATCGATATTGGCATTAAACTCCACGATATGGGGGAGGAGCATGGCGTTGGCTCTTCCGTGAGGAATATGGAACACCGCTCCCAGCTGATGAGCCATACTGTGGGTAATGCCCAGTCCCGCTGTGTTGAAGGACAGGCCGGCCAGACAGGAGGCCACGTGCATCTTCTGCCGGGCGTGCATGTCGTTTCCGTCCAGATAGGCACGCAGGAGAAAGACGCCGCAGATCTCAATAGATTTTTCCGCCAGGGCAGAGGAAAACTCATTGTGCCCCGTACTCACATAGGACTCCAGGGCATGGGTGAATACGTCCATCCCCGTGTCCGCCGTAATGGCGGGAGGCACGCTTCTCACCAGCTCCGCGTCCAGGATCGCCTCGTCCGCCGTCAGCCGGTCAGACACCAGAGGATATTTCACCTTGGCGCTGGTGTCGTTCACCACCGCAAAGGAAGTTACCTCGGAGCCTGTTCCGCTGGTGGTGGGAATGGCGATCAGCCCCACCTTCCCGTAGTTATTGATCTTCAGGGCAAACTCCCGGATGGCCTTGGAGGAATCGATGGCGGAGCCTCCGCCCACAGCCACAATGGCCTCGGGCTGGAACTGGAGGAATTTCTTCACACCCTCCGCAATCTTGTCCACCGGCGCGTCCGGCACCACGTCCTGAAAAATATCGTATTCAATTCCCCCCTTCTGCAGGGGCGCCGTAATCAGATCGATCATTCCGCTCTGTACTACGAAGGGATCCGTGATCACCAGAACCCTTTTATAGGGAAGTACCCTCAGACGGTCCAGAGAGTTATCCCCAAAGTGGATGACCGTTTTCATTTCAAAGGTCTTCATATCAGCTTCTCCTCACCTGCCGTTCCGGATCCAGCTGGAACACCGTGGACTTCGGCTCCGGATATCTGCAGGAGATATCCAGCTCCTCAAAGCGGCGGATCCACTTGTCGCAGGGTTTTTTATCTGTCACGACGATATCCACATCCCGCAGATTTCCCGCTACAAAAAATGCGGTCTGATCAAATTTCGTGCTGTCAACCACCAGAATCTTCTCCCGGCCGGAAGCCATCATGGCCCGCTTGGTGGTGCCGAAGGCTTCCTGGGATTCCATGATCCCCCACTGGTAATCCAGGGCCTTGCAGGAAAACAGAACCTTGTCCATGTAGTAGGAACGGATGGCTTCCTCCGTCCGGGAACCCAGAAAGGCCAGATAGCCTTCCTTCATCACGCCTCCCGTGGAAATGATGTTCCAGCCGGACACATCCGACAGCTCGATCAGGATTTCCATGGAGTTGGTCACCACGGTAAGCCGCTCCTTGGACTTCAGCGCCTTGGCCACAAAGACCGCGGTGCTGCTGGCGTCCAGAAAAATGTGATCCCCCTCCTGTACGAGGGAGGCCACGATCTCCGCCATTTTCTGCTTGCCCGCCACATTCTGGTTTTTTCGGATATTAAAAGGCAGATCAATACTCACATCTTCCTTCAGTACGGCGCCTCCGTAGCTTTTTGTGGCGAAACCTTCTTTTTCCAGTTTTTCCAGATCCCGCCGGATGGTTTCCTCGGAAACCTCAAAAAGCTGACTGAGGACGCTGACCACCACGCGCTTCTCGCTCTGAAGCTTCTCCAGAATCAAATTGCGTCTCTCTAATGCCAGCATCTCTTCTGCTTCCTTTCTTAAAATGTCTGCGATAAGAATTTATAATAATGTCTCCATCATGCGGGGATCCGGGTGAGCGATGACGGAGGAATCCAGATACATTCCCTTTTCCGCAACCAGCTCTCTGGCCCGCTCGATGGACGCCTCCACCGCGGAGACCTCGCCGGTGATGAGCATGTAGGATTTTCCGCACATACCCTTGGCGATCCGCAGCTCGATCAGATTCACGATGGCTGTTTTGGCCGCCTGGTCCGCCGCTTCGATGATGGAAGCCGCGTCGTAGGTTTCCAGTATGCCCAGCGCGCTGATCTCCTCCACCACGGTGGTGCCGTAAATGGCGGGGAAGATGGATTCATGAGGATTTCCCAGCACGAAGCTGTCGATGCATTTGTCCTCATAGGTGGTCACCGCGGCTTCCACGGCGGCCTTCACCGCGCTTAAATCGCCGGTAATGATGGCGATATATTTGCCCGGGCATACGGTCTGCGCCTCCACGATCTCAACATCCGAGGTTTTTACCATAGCATCCGCAGCCGTGATACCGGAGGCAGTCGTTTTAAATTCAATCATTCCGATTGCTTTGCTCATATTCTGCACGTCCTTTCTCATGCTCATCCGGCTATCAGGATGTGACGGTCCGTCACCTCCGTAACCCTGCCGCAGATGGAAGCGTGAATTCCCACGCTCAGTCCGTCCGCAGGACCGGCGATCATCTGTCCTCTCGTAACTTCCTCCCCTGCCTTCACCAGTGCTCTGGCAGGCGCGCCGATGTGCTGGCTCAGCAGGATCTTCACCTTGGAAGCTCCCACCAGCGTCTCATCCAGAGGCGCGTCCTTATCATATTTCGTCAGTCCCAGGCGCGCCATCAGACGCTCCTCGGGAACCTTGCGGTATTCTCTGGCGGAGGTCACGGGCTTCGGCTGTACTCCCTGAGGCGGACGGACGCCCGCCGCCTTCAGACCGCCCTTCATGTCCGCCAGAAGGCTTCTGGGGGCCAGGCTCTGAGGACAGGAATACATTTCGCAGACGCCGCAGGAGCTGCAGAAGTTTGCGTTCAGATAAGGATTCAGATCCCTGAAATCCCCGTTGGACGCCGCTCTCATAAAGCGCGCCGGATCGATGGGATGTCCCAGATTATGCCGGGGACAGAGATCCGTACAGGTATTGCACTGGCAGCAGATCGACGCCGCCCGTTTCAGATCGATGGAGGAGGATCTCTGCTTCTTCATCACGATGAGGTGATCCTTCGGGAGAACCAGAATGGCGTTGGTGGTCTTCGTCACGGGATCCGAACCGCTGCCGATCCGGCCCATCATGGGACCGCCCACAAAGTAAACCGGGTCCTTCACCGTCACGCTGCCCGCCTGGGCCACCACCTCATCCAGCGTACATCCCAGGGGCATCCGCACCGTCACGGGGTCGGAAACCTCCCCCACCACAGAGATATATTTATCTGTGACGGGCTTCTGCTTTTCCACCGCGCGATATACATTATAAACCGTTTCCACGTTGAATACCGCCACACCCTGCTCTATGGGAAGCCCGCCCGGTCTCACCACGCGGCCGGTAGCCTCGTAGATGAGGACCACCTCGTCTCCCATGGGGTAAACCTCCTCCAGCAGATGAAGCCGCATGCCCGGAAACTCCTCGATCCGCTGCTGAAGAGCCTTCACCGTCTGGACATAGGATTTTTTAATCCCGATGATGGCCTGGGAGGCGCCCACCGTCTCCGCAATCAGGTGAAAGGTCTTCATGATCTCATAGGCATGCTTTTCCAGCAGCTGCCGGTGAAGCTTCAGGAGCGGCTCGCACTCCGCACAGTTCAGGAGAATGATCTCAGCCTTGTCCGTCAGCTTGGCATAAGTGGGAAATCCGGCTCCGCCGGCGCCCACCACGCCGTTCTCCTGCATGATTTTCTGTAATTCTTTGATTTCCATGGCGTTACTCCAATCCCGCGCCGTCGTCGATGATTCCTACAATGGCCGCATCCACCGGCGCCGTTTCTACGCCGCAGCCGATTCTCGCTGCGCTGCCCTGTGCCACCAGCACATATTCGCCGATTCCCGCACCGATGATGTCGATGGCGACGATCCGATCATACTCCGCATTCATATGATGCACCGGCTCAATAATCATAAATTTCTGTCCGATCAGTTTTTCACTTTTCCGCGTGGAAACCACGCTTCCAACCACTTTGCCTACAATCATATGAGCCTCCGTAGATTTCCTCTGTTCCTGCGCCGCGGGCTGACACGCCGGCGGCGCGGCCAGAAAATATGTTATCTGATGATGGTCACCGTGTTGCCCGTGGCGATTTTGGCAGCATTGGCTTCATCCGTATCAATATGCATCTCCAGGGTAAAGCTGTCGTCCACACGGATCTTCACCTGGTTGAAGATGGTGCCCCGCTCGTTGTCCGCTTTTACGGACACGATGTCGCCGTCCTTCACTCCGGCGGCCTGGGCGTCCCTGGGGGACATATGGATATGGCGCATGGCCACGATACATCCCTCTTTGAGATAAATGGCGCCTTTCGGCCCCACAACGGCAATGGGAGCGCTTCCCTTCACGTCTCCGGATTCCCGGACAGGAACATTCATGCCCAGCTTAATGGCGTCCGTGGCGGACACCTCCACCTGGGAGGCCTTGCGCACCGGGCCCAGAATCCGCACATTCTCAATAGCGCGGAGCTTAAGTCCCACGATGGTCACGGTCTCATTGGACGCAAACTGTCCGCCCATCAGCTCCTTCTTCTTCGTCAGCTGATATCCCGGTCCGAACAATGCCTCCACATGCTCCTGGGTCAGATGAATGTGTCTTGCGGAAACCCCGATGGGCACCAGAAAGCCTTTGCTCTTGCTCTCACTGCGGTTGATTGCCTCAATTACCATTTTTGTAATCAATTCAATATTATTCGTTTCCAAGAGTCCACCTGCTTTCTCTCCGGATTCTGTTCTGCGGTCCGTTCCTCACACGGAGCGGCGGACCTGCAGAAAGCTCTGAGAATCTTATTTGATAACCGGAAGGATCTTCTCAACGTCTGCATGGGGTCTGGGAATTACGTGGGTAGCTACCAGCTCGCCCAGTCTGGAAGCCGCTGCGCTTCCGCTCTCCACTGCGGATTTTACAGCGCCTACATCGCCGCGTACCATAACGGTTACCAGTCCGGAACCGATCTTCTCTGTTCCAACCAGTGAAACGTTCGCTGCCTTGCACATCTGATCCGCTGCCTCGATAGCTGCGGTAAGTCCTCTGGTTTCAACCATTCCTAATGCTTCCTGTGTCATTTTTTTCTCCTCCTTATGGATAATTGGTTCTGCCGCTGCCCCGGATTCAGCCTTTTTCACGCTGATCTTCTCCGGTTCAGCCTTTTCGGCTCTGAGAGCCTCTGTCTTCTGTTCGTCTGCCTTCTGGGATTGTTTCTTCCTCGCGGTCTTTCCAGGGGCTGCACTTTTTGCCGCTGTTTTTTTCTCTTCAGCCATCGTTCATCCCCCTGTTATTCTTTTTTTCTCAATCGACTCGCACTTAATTCCACCAATTTCACGATCTCTTCATGAGGACGGGCGATGACCGCATAGCTTGCCGGCTTTTTGATCGCCTTGGCTGCCGCTGTTTCCACGGCCTCTGTGACAGCCGCCACATCACCTTCCACTATGATGGTTACCAGTCGTCCGCCCAGCTTACGTTCCCAGGACACCAGCTCCACATCCGCGGTTTTGCACATAATGTCCAGAGCATCCATAGCCGCTACAACACCTGTGATTTCAATAAAACCATATGATTTACTCATGAGCGAACTCCTTCTGCTGCAATCATCCGGTCAGAATCCCGAATCATTACCTTATTTCAGATTGTAGGGAGAATCTTCTCCACGTCCTCGTGGGGTCTGGGGATCACGTGGGTGGCTACCAGCTCGCCCAGTCTGGAGGCTGCCGCGCTTCCGCTCTCCACTGCTGCCTTCACGGCGCCTACGTCGCCGCGAACCATAACGGTTACCAGTCCGGAACCGATCTTCTCCGTTCCCACAAGGGTAACCTCCGCCGCCTTCGTCATCGCGTCGGCCGCCTCAATCGCAGCGGTAAGCCCTCTGGTTTCCACCATTCCCAATGCTTCTTTTGCCATGATTCATTCCTCCTGAAATTTATGTTTTTTCAACTCTCTATCTTCTTAAAACTAAGCGGGACGTCTAGTCCTTGTCCAAAGCGCTGATCTTCAGCATTTTTTCCGTGCCCGGCTCGGGGTTGGGAATCACGTGATGCTGCACCACGCCGGTCAGCTTCTTCGCCGCCTCGATCCCGGCATCCACGGCCGCCGTGACGTCCGTCACGCTGCCGCGGTATTTAATGGTCACCAGAAGAGGCACCGGCAGGCTGTCCGCATTGGCCGGCTTATTTTTGTCAAATACCTCCAGGCGGACATTGGCCGCCTTGCAGCCGGCGTCCGCCGCCACAAAGGCGGTGGCCAACCCATAAACTTCCAGAATTCCTACAGCTTCTGCCATTTTGTTTCTCCTTCGTCACAGGATCATTCGTTGATGATCGCAATCTTCAGACCGGTCATCGCAAGGTTGGTCTGATGGGCCTCGTTGATCTTGTCCAGCGGGAACCTGTCTGTGATCAGCTCGGACATGGGAAGTCCGATCCCCTTGGCTCTTCTCAGGAAATCAAAGGTGGTGGCATAATCTCTCAGAGTGTACACCCAGGAGCCCACCGTGGTGATTTCCTTGGAGCAGATGTCAAAGTGAGGATTGATGGTGGCGTCTCCGCCATTGATGAAGAATCCCAGCTCACAGAGACCGCCGCCATTGCGGATAAATTTGTAAATGTTGGAGTGACCCGCGGGAGATCCGGTGCACTGGAAGGCGAAATCTGCCAGATGTCCGCCGAAAGCGTCCTGCACGGCGCCTGCCAGAGCTTCGATTCCCTTGTGATCCTTGAAGTTCACGGTCATGGAAGCGCCCATCCTCTTCGCGAAGTCCAGACGTTTCTGCTCGCCGTCCACCGCGCAGATGTTCTCCACGCCCATGGTGCGGAGCACCGCGATGCAGATCAGGCCGATGGGGCCGCATCCCTGTACCACGACTCTGCTGTTGAAGCGGAGAATGTTGGTGGTCTTCGCTCTCTCCACCGCATGTACCAGAACGGCGCAGGGCTCGATGAGGATTCTGGAGTCCAGATCCAGGTCGCTTACATTGAAGAATGTGGAGCCGAAGCTTCCGCCTCTGATAAAGATGTAATCGGAGAACCAGCCGTTCAGATGTACGTCGTCGTCGGGAAGAAGTCCGTAGACATCCGCTCCGCCCACGTTTTTCTTATTCAGATCGAACATGGTGATCTCCGGATCATCCTTGAAGATCATGCAGGTAACGATCTTGTCGCCTACCTTTACAGGCTTTCCGGCGGTGTCCACCTTTACGTTCTTGCCCATGGCCACGATCTCGCCGGTACCCTCATGTCCCAGAGCTACAGGGATCAGGCCGAAGGGGTCTCTTCTGAATTCGTGAGCGTCCGTTCCGCAGATGCCGCAGCCCTCCACCTTCACCAGAATGTCGTCGTCTCCTACCGGCGGGATGGGGAATTCCTTGATATCATAATGCTCCAGAGATGTGAGCATGGCTACTCTTGCGGTTTTCGGGATAGCGCCCGGTGCAGCGGGGGCCTTGGGAGCCGGTGCTGAGGAAGCGTTTCCTGTCATGCCGGAGAGAACCTGTCTGACAATTTCTTCTATATTAATATTATTTATATCCATTGTGCTGTTCCTCCTGATTAACGAATGCAAAGACTGTCGGACATGACGCAGCGTCTTCTCTTGGTAAAGGTGCTGGCACTGGTAAGTCCCTCGCCGGTACGGCTGGCGATGGTGAAGGTGCAGTAGCCCTCCCCGCCGAAGCCCAGAGCCGCGTAGGACGGGGCGTTCTTTACGAGAATGGCCGTATCGATGGCCCTTGCATACTTGGTAATGTTATCAATATTTTTGGAATGGATGTGGGCGGAATGACGGTTGCCGTGCTCCAGCCATACAGCCTGCTCTACCGCGTCGTCAAAGTCCTTCGCCCTTACCACGCCCAGGATGGGCATCATCAGCTCTTCCGCAATGAGGGGATGTTCCTTGGGTCCTTCGAAAACGATGCAGCGGATATTCGCCGGCGCATCCACGCCGATCATGGACAGAAGGGTTCTGGCATCCCGGCCCACGCATTTCCGGTTCAGCTTTCCGCCTGCGAGAACGATGTTCACCAGCTTGTCCTGCTCCTCCTTCGAGGCCAGATAGCAGTCGTTCTCCGTGATGAGATAATGCATCAGCTCGTCCATGATGGAGGAAACCGCCACGATCTCTTTCTCCGCGATGCAGGGAAGGTTATTGTCGAAGGTGCATCCGTTGACGATATCCTGAGCCGCCTTGCGCACATCCGCGGTCTCGTCCACCAGAGCGGGGGGATTTCCCGCGCCTGCGCCGATGCCTCTCTTTCCGGAGGAGAGCACTGCGGTCACCACTCCGGGGCCGCCTGTGGCGGCGATCAGCGGGATATCTTTATGTTTCATCATAATGTTGCTGGTCTCAAGAGTGGGCTTCTCCACGGTGACAGCGATGTTGTCCGGGCCGCCCGCCTCCAGAGACGCTTCATTTACCAGGTTAATGGCGTAAATGGAAGTCTTGATCGCCGCCGGATGGGGGTTGAAGACAACGGTGTTGCCGCCGGCCACCATGCCGATGGTGTTGCAGAGAATGGTCTCGCTGGGGTTGGTGCAGGGAGTGATGGCTCCGATGACGCCGAAGGGGCCCATCTCAATGAGGGTAAGTCCTCTGTCCCCGGACCAGGCGGTGGTGGTGATGTCCTCCGTGCCCGGCGTATTGTCCGCTACCAGGTGATGCTTGAGGATCTTGTCCCCCACATTTCCCATTCCGGTCTCGTCCACTGCCATGCGGGCGAGGATCTCCGCGTTTTCTTTCGTTTTCCTGCGGATGCAGGTGAGAATCTTCTCTCTCTGGTCCATGGACATTCTCTTAACGATGGCCTGCGCTTTTTTAGAAGCCTCGATGGCGTCGTTCATATCCCTGAAGATGCCGTGCTTTCCTGCGGGAGCTTCTGCAATCTGCATTTTCGCCATAACTTCCTGTACAATTTCCTGTACCATGCTTTCACTGATTGGCATGAGATTGTCCTCCTTTAAGTTTCCCTGTAAAAATTATTTCAGTCCCAGCTGTTCCATTACCTTTTTGGTGATGCTGGCTACCAGATCCGCGTCCGCGCCCTTGGACTCTTCCTTGCCGCAGGAGCCGCCGCAGTTGTGGCAGTTCAGGCCGTCCTTGTTCTGGCAGAGGTTCGCCGGATGTTTGCCCGGTAAGCCCATCTGTCTTCTGATCTCATACAGTCTCTGCACGGTCTCTTTATCGAATTCCTTGGGGCCGCCGAGCATCTTGGACTGATAGAGCAGCTGAGCGTAAAATTCTACGGATTCCATCTTCAGATAAGCGGCCAGAAGGTCTACGGACCAGGTCAGCGCGCCGTGGCTCTCAAGGAGAACTGCGTCAAAGTAGGGAAGATATTTCTCCAGTCTGTCGGGAATTTCATTGGTGGAAGGCGTGCCGTACTCCGCGATGGGAACGCAGCCAAGTGCGATTACCGCTTCCGGCATGATGGGCTGTGTCAGCGGAATGCCTGCGATGGCAAAAGAGGTGGCGTATACGGGATGAGCATGCACCACTGCGCCTACGTCCGGTCTCTTCTGATACACTCTCATGTGCATCTTGATCTCGGATGAGGGACGGAAGCCCGGGTTCGCCTGGATCACTTCGCCCTTGGCGTTTACCTTGCAGATATACTCGGGGGTCATGAAGCCCTTGGATACACCGGTGGGGGTGCAGAGGAACTCGTCGTCGCTGAGCTTTACGGAAATGTTTCCGTCGTTGGCGGCTACCATGTTGCGGTTGTAGATTCTTTTTCCGATGTCGCAGATCTGTTTTTTAATTTCAAATTCGTTTACCATGCTTTTTTTCCTCCTTAAACGCATTTGGTAATTTCGCTCCTGCGGATGTGTTACAGGGGCAGTTGTTTTTATTGGTTTCTGAGGCTGATTATACCCTTTTTCCCAGGAAAAGTCAAGGTATTATTGTGGTTTTATGTTGTTTTTGTTCGGTTTTTGTTTTGTTTTTATTTGAATTCTGATTTTTTATCCGCAGCGGAGGAAATTTCCTCTTCCACAGCGCAGAAACAGGCCGGATGAACAGGCATTTTATAAAAAAATACGACAGCCGAAGGGATGCGCTTCGGCTGCCGCCAGGTCAGAGGCCCTGCTCCCTGACCTTTCTCATCAGTTCCGCAATTTCGTTGTATTTTCCCACCACATGGCCGTAATTCTCCCGTCTGTGGGGAACCAGACATCCTTTACAGTCCTTCCGCCCCTGTTCTGTGATGCGGAAATTTCCGCCGCACTTTTCTCCCAGCGCGTACAGCGGACAATAGCAGAACAGACAGTTGAAATCGTCCGGGTCCGCCCCTTTATGGCAGGGGAAAAACTCGCATTTTTTATGGCTGAAATAAGAATATTCCTTTCCGTCCCAGTAATTTTTTTCCATTACACGCCTCCATACAGATGAACCGGCTCACACTGCCGTTTTTCTTGCCCGAAAGCGAATGCGCACATAGTCTATGATCCACTTCCCGTTTCTGTGCAGAACGCTCTCCAGCTTTACATTCGCTTCCTGTAAAATGGACTCCTTCAGATCCGGCTCCATGCCCTCGAATGGTGCTTTCACAAACATATTGATCCAGTCCGTCAGCCCGTCCTCCGACTGCTGCACCGTGGGCCGGTCAAACAGCAGCGCATATTCCACCCGCAGGCCGTGTCTTTCCAGAATGGGAGCGTACTCTCCGATGGTCGGAAAATAAAACGTGCGCGGATACTGAAGTCCCCGCTCCTCAAAACATTTCTCCAGTGTGGAATGCACCGCTTCCGCGCAGCCATACCCGCCGAACTCACACACCAGTTCGCCTCCGGGCTTTAACTGCGCCGCCACATTTCCTACCAGCCTGTCCTGATTTTTTCCGTCGATCCAGTGAAATACCGCATTGGAAAAAATGGCGTCAGCCTTCTCCTCCAGCTGAAATTCCATGGCGTCGGAAACCAGAAACCGCAGCTGAGGGTATGTCTTTCTTGCCAGAGCGATCATGCTTTCGGACGCGTCCACCCCTGTGACCGCATACCCCTTTTCGGATAACGTTTTGCTCAAAACACCGTTCCCGCAGCCCAAATCGATCACCCGGCTGCCCTCCTTTACCGTAAGCAGATTCATCACGTCTTCCCCGTACCGGGGCACAAAGGAAAACCGCTCCTTATAACCATCCGCGTCCCACGTAATATTCATAAAGCATCTCCTTTTTATTATCAGATGAAAAAGAGCCGCCGCGAATGGCCTCGTTCTCTGTCCTTTTGCGGGGGGGCCGGAAACGAATCCGTTTTCCGAAAAAGCGCCCTGAAAATCCAGACGAGAGCCACTCTCCGACAGCTCCTTATGTATTCACTACAGATTACCGACCGGGCAGATCAGAACAATCCCGGGAAAATGGCCTTGGGAATCGCCAGCCACAGATCCGGCATCAGAATCATCAGAAGCAGTACAGCCAGTGATGACAGGAAGTACGGCATGGTTCCCTTAAAGGCATCCTCAATGGTGATGCCGCTGATGGAAGACGCGATCAGCAGACACAGACCATAGGGAGGCGTTACCAGACCAAGAGCCAGAGTAACAACGATGATCAGGCCAAGGATGATCGGGCTGATTCCAAGAGAAGTCGCTGCCGGAAGAATGATCGGAACAAAAAGGATCATAGCCGGAACAGCGTCCATGAACGTACCCACAAACATAAAGAACGCCACTACCACCAGAAGGAATACCAGTTTTCCGCCCGGCATGTTTGCGAAGAATCCCTGCACGATCACGTTCAGCTGATAGTAGCTGAGCAGCTCGCCAAGAGCGTTGGCCGTCGCCAGCGCGAACAGAGACAGAGAAGAAAGCTTCATGGTCTCGATGAGGATTCTCGGCAGATTTTTAATCTTGATGGTCTTGTAGAAGAAAATACCAACCAGCAGAGCATACACGCAGGCAAACGCCGCGGACTCTGTGGGTGTGAACAGACCGGACACGATACCGCCGATCAGAATGATGGGCGTAAGCAGTGCCGGCAGGGACTGGAATACCAGTCTCAGGATTTCTTTTACTTTAACCGGCGCACACTGGGGGAAGTTCTTCTTCTTGGAGTACATTTTTATCACCAGCATCATGGCCAGGCCCAGCAGAATACCGGGCACCAGACCTGTCATAAACAGGGCGCCTGTGCCTACATTGGCAATGCCGGAATACACCACCATGGTGATACTTGGCGGGATGATGGAGCCCAGCGTGGACGACGCCGCGGTTACGCCGACGGAAGTTCCCTTGTCATATCCCTGTTTTTCCATGGAGGGGATAAAGATCTTGCCGACGCCCGCGGTATCCGCCTGTGAAGAACCGGAAATACCGGCGAAAATCATGGACACCAGTACGTTGGAGTACGCAAGTCCGCCGCGGAAACGGCCTACCAGAGCGTTGCAGCAGTCGATGAGCTTCTCTGTAATTTCTCCCTCATTCATGAGGTTTGCCGCCAGGATGAACAGCGGAACCGCCAGCAGCGTAAAGCTGTTCATACCGTTAAACATCTTCGAGAATACAACCGTATTCGGAATCGCCGGCATAGCCATAATACCGGTAAAAGATACCACTCCGAGAGCAAAGGAGATCGGCACGCCTATGGCGACAAAAACAACAAACATAATAACTAATAACGCGCCCATTATTTCTTATCTCCTTTCCCGAAATTTACAAATTCGTCGATCAGCTGCGCGATCAGATAAATCGCGGATGTTCCTCCGCAGATCGGCAGACACAGCCAGGTGGGTCCTCTCTTGAACTGAGGCAGAGTCACCCACGTATAGTTCCAGAACTGCTTGGTCACCAGAATTCCATAATACACCATCAGTACTGAGAAAAACAGCATGATCAGCGTAATGATGATCGCCAGAACGGATTTCGCCGCCTGATTTTTTAACATATCGCTCACAGAAGTAAAAGCAAAATGGCGCTTTTCATAAACCATGGCGCCCGCTCCCATAAACACGGCCCAGATAAATGCATACATGGAAACATCCTGTGTCCAGGTAACGGAAATCCCCAGATAACGGCAGACGATCTGAATCACCACCGTAACAAGGAAAATGCAGAGGAAACATCCGCCAACCGCAATCTGTATCTTCTGCAGCATTGCAATCGCATTTTTCATAGTTATAAACCACCTTTCAGCGAAAAGTACGGGCTGTTTCATACTCTTAAGAAGGCCGTCCGGATTCCGGACGGCCTCCTCAGTTTTCGTTCAGTATGATACAATCCCTTTCATGACAGGCTGTCGCGCACGGATTTATTCTGCAGCCGCGCGAACCATCTCCAGATACTCTGTCATGTTGTTCTTTTCTGCAAACTCATCCTGAATGGGAACAGCCAGTTCCTTAAACGCGTCGATGTCGATATCCTCAAATTCGGTAACGATCGCGCCGTCATCGATAACCTGCTGTTTGGACTCATCGAACATTCTGTAAACAACCTCGCGCTCCTCAGCGGTAGCCGCCTCAACAGCCTCGTCGATCCAGCCCTTCTGCTCATCGGTCAGGCTGTCATAGAAATTGCCGCTCATCAGGAACAGACGCGTGGTGTAGTCATGATGTGTCTCACTTACATACTTGCCGTTGTCGGTCTTATGATGATCCTTCAGCATGAAGTTGGTGTAGTCGTTCTCAGCGCCGTCCACAACGCCCTGCTGAAGAGCCTGATAAAGCTCGCCCCATGCTACTGTGGTGGGAACCGCGCCGCAGGCCTCGAAGAACTGCTTCTGTACCGCGGAATCCTGTGTACGGATGCTCATACCGTCCAGGTCTGCCGGGCAGGTGATCGCTTTTTTCGCATATATGTCACGAACGGAGGAGGACCAGTAGCCCATCACGCGGAAACGATTGCCTGTCTTCTCGTTGATCAGTGTCTTCATCGCATCGCCGAACTCGCCGTCCACTGCCGCTTCCCAGTGATCAAAGCTGTCGAACAGATAAAGGAGTGAGAACATATCCACCTCCGGCACGCCGATGGAGGTCATAAAGCCCGGAGACGCAACTACCATGCTGGCAGCGCCCATTTCCAGTTTTTCGATCAGCTCGGACTCATTCTCGCCCAGAGTTCCGTGATGCAGGGTAACTTCAATGGCACCATCGGACAGGTCTTCCACAACCTCTTTGAACTTAATGATACCATAGGCATAAGGGTTTTCCAGAGACGTCTGATTGTGTGCCACGATCAGATTCAGGTCTGCGGCAGATACAGTGCTTGCAAATGCTCCTAACGCCACAACGCCTGCCAGTAAAGCTCCTAAGATCCTCTTTTTCATTAATACATCCTCCTGTCATTCATTTTGTTTTTTTATTTTCACAGCATCACTCTGCTGTAAAATACTCTTAACATGATTGCGGGAGCGCAAAGCTCAGAGCAATCCATGCATCACTGAGGGCAAAATACCTTTTGGCCCCATCATCATACCATTCATCAGAGCAGAGCCATGCTCACTTTTACAACCACCTTGCGCACCGTCATGGACGTTCCGCTTATCAGCGCGGGCCGGTGCACATCCGCCGGGAAAAACATGGTGTAGCATCCCGGAACCGCCTCAACATAGCCTTCATTCTCCACTGATTTATAAAAAATAAGGTCGCGTTCTTCGATACGCTCATCCACCTCATAGTTTCCGGTATCCCAGGTAAAGCCAAGACGTTCTTTTCCGGATGCCAGGAACTGTACGTCCACATATTTTTCATGAACCTCCGGACGAACCTCCTCCGGCTCTTTGGTCTGCGCGTCAAATACCTGCGCGTAGATCTCTTTTCCCTGGATTTCATATACGCCCGGTTCCATATTAACAAAATCATTGGATTTTAAATACTCCAGCGCCTTCTGGATCGCCTTCGGATAGGTATTTACAATATCCTTCGCATAAATAGATGAAAAAATCATGGTCTTGCATCCCTCCCTTTTTTACATCGCGCGGACTGTCTCCCACACTTCTTCGATAGCCGGAATCCCCAGCTCCATGTTCTCCTTCACGGCCTTTGCCACCCGCTCTCCGGGATACAGCACCGGTTTTCCCTCCTCAAGGGGCTCGGATGTTTTCAGGTCCGCAAGAATGCCGTCCACAATCTCATCTGTAAGCTCCGTGGAATTCAGTTTTCCGGGATCAATGGCGATCATCACCTGGGACAATCCCACTTCATCCCCGAAGGTACCGATTTTTGCAACAGAATGGCCGTTCGTAAGGATCGTCGCAATCAGATCCAGCGCGATGGAAAGACCGCTGCCTTTCCAGTAGCCCATGGGAAGCACGCGCCAGGTCTTCTCAATCTCAGCGGGATCCGTCGTGAGATTTCCCTGGGTATCATAGCCTCCCGGCACGGGAAGGGGTATGCCCTTCAGCTTGCAGTCCTCCAGTTTTCCGTAGGAAAACTGGGACAGCGCGCAGTCCACCACCACATGTTCCCCGTTGCTTCTGGGGACCGCGAAGATAACCGGATTATTCCCGATCTTACGGTCTCTTCCTCCCCAGGCCGGCATATTGGGCATCGTGTTGGACCAGCAGATCCCGATACAGCCGGCGTCCGCCGCCTGCCAGCCGTAGCTGCCGCCCCGCATCCAGTGATTGTTATTGCCCAGGGCTACCAGACCGATACCGTACTGCTTCGCAAGCTCAATGGCACGGTCCATGGCCCGTTTCGCATTCAGCGGACCCATACCGCGATGTCCGTCCCACCGCTCCATCAGACCTGCGCTCATCTCACAGGTAGCCGTATTTTCCGGCTTGATCTCTCCCCTGTCCAGATAATCCACCACACGGGGAAACCGGTTCAGTCCGTGAGAGGGCACTCCCGCCAGACTGTTCTGCGTAAAGATAAACGCGGCGTCTTCGGCTCCCTTCTCGTCAAAGCCCTTTTTCATCAGCACCCGCTTAAACTCCTGAAACATGTCATCGTATTTGATCCTGAGCATAGGTAAATTCCTCCAATAAAATCAGAATTCTTCCTTATTTCTTTGTATATCATATCACACAATTTTACAAATATCAACCTGTCTTTATGCGTATTTGCCAGAAAAGCCCAGGGACATTATTGTTTTTCTTCCATTGCGTGAACCATTTCCACCAGAAATTCATGAGTGGGCGCTGGCACATGGTATTTCCTCGCCGCCCGTACCACAGAACCGCTGATCGTGTCCACCTCCGTCTTTCTGCCGTCCCGCAGATCCGCCCGGATGGACGTACAGCCGTTGGGAGATCCCTCCGATGTTTTTTTCACCTTCTCCAGAATGGCGCTCTCATCAAAGGTCAGCCCCATGGCCGCGGCCACCTCCACAGCCTCATGCACCAGCTGCTTCGTCATGTTCCAGGCATGGGCGTTGCCCGCAATATATCCCATATCCACCTGAAGGATGCCGGTAACCGCGCTCAGGGATACGTTGGTAAACAGCTTGTCCCAGATCAGCTGCTGGATATTCTCATGAATATTCACCTTAAAGCCGCAGGCGTCAAACGCTTCCTTCAGCTTCGGCAGGAAGCCTTCCTTATCTTCTGTGAGCATTCCCACATTTGTCCTGCCCTCTCCGCCATGACGGATATGACCCAGTCCCAGCACCGCGCCGTTATCCTCCGTGGTGCCGATGATAATATGATCCTCCCGCACAAACTCGGAAAGAATGTCCTCATGGCCGGAGCCGTTCTGCAGGGTCAGCACGTAGGTGTTTTCTCCGATCAGGCTCTGGTTGCCCTTCAATGCCGCGCGGGAGAACAATGCTTTTACAAACAGGATGATCAGGTCCACATTCTCCAGGCCCTCCGTGGAGGAGACCGCCTTCGGATGATAGGCCACATCCTCTCCGTTCTCCTGTAAAATCAGTCCGTTGGCCTGCAGATGATCCACTACCGCCTGATTGGTGTCTACAAGATATACGTCATTGTGCAGGGACAGATGCCCGCCATATATGGAGCCCATGGCGCCTGCGCCGATAACTGCAATTTTCATAAAAAATCCTCCTTGCGTTTTATTCCGTCATGAAAATTCCGGCAGCCCTTCGATGGCATACGCGCGGATCGGGCAGGAATCCAGCCCCTTGATGGGCAGCGGAGAATATGACATAAAGAAGGTATCCGTGGACAGCTCCTCCAGATTTTTCAGCACCTCAAGAAATACCACGTCCACCTCCATCAGAACATCATGGAACGCAGAGACGTCTGTATTATTGCTTTCAATGGACACGCCGTCGCCGAAGCCCACGCACTTTACCTTCTTTTCCTTCAGCCACTCCGCAGTCTCGCGGCAGATGAACAGACGCTTATCCTCCTCCGTATTGGAAGCCGGCGTAAAGGGAGGCAGCTTCATGGGAGAATCCAGGATCACGATATCGCCCTCCTTGATTCTGTCGCCGCAGGCCTTCTCCAGATCCTCTCCCTTAATTTTGTCATTGGGGCCCATGTGTGTGATGTTCACATAGATCGCCCGTCCCATAAAGGTAGTGATGGGCAGCGACTGCACGTCATGCCAGTCGTCGTTGTGATGGTAGGGACACTCCACATGGGTGCCTAGGTGGCTGGTCAGGTCCATGATGGTGTGAAAGTCCGGAATCGGGCCTCCTGTATTAAAACGTGTCAGACCGCACCTTCTCGTTTCTGTTTTGGGATCCAGAACCTTTGTCAGATCCACTACTCTTAAATTTCCCATTTGATATACGCTCATGCGATATCCTCCTTTCATTTTTCATCTTTATTTATTACATTCCGCTGAGCGTTCCCGCCACAGCAATCAGTAACGGCATTGTGATAATACAAAGCAGTGTGCTCTGCGCGATAGACTGCGACGCGGTCCGGGTATCCCGGTGGAACTGCTGGGCAAACATCCCCACAGCCGCCGCAGTGGGACAGCCGATGGAGATCACGATGGACAGGTACATGGTGGTATCCATATGAAAGGGCAGCAGCGCCAGCATAACCGCCGCAGGAAAGATAATCAGCCGCAAAGCGCTGATCAGATACAGCTTCTTATCCAGAAAGGTTTCCAGAATGTCCGCCGACGCCATCTGCGCTCCGATCACAAGCATGGCAAGGGGCGTGTTCAGACTGCTCATAAACTCCATGGCCCGGTCCACGGGCGCAGGCAGGGCAAGCCCCGTGACAAACAGCAGAAAGCCTGTGGAAAATCCGATCACACCGGGATTGATCAGCGCCTTTTTTAAGGAAATATACTCCTTCCCTCCCATGACGGCGACTCCGTGGGTCCAGGTAAAAATATTGATGACCACGGATCCGATCACGCCATAGAGAATCGCCTCGTCTCCCAGCACGGACTGCAGGAGCGGCAGGCCCATAAACAGCGCGTTTCCGTAAACGGCCGCACTGTTTAAAGAGGCCCTGGTGTCTTCCGGCTGCTTCCGGAACAGGACCCATGCAGTCGCCGCGCATACGATATATATGAAAATAAAAGTAATTCCTGTCATCCCGAAAATACGCAGGGTCTGAGCATTACACTCATCCGGCATATTGGTGATGATGATGCAGGGAGTGACGATATAAAGCAGTATCCGCGTCATCTGGCTGCGGGTCCCCTCGGAAAACCATCTCATTTTCGCCAGCACAAATCCCAGCAGCATCATCAGAAGCAATGTCAGCACATTGCCTGCCACTAATATCATATTCGAAATCATAATCGCATCTCTGTACGTTCACTCCGGGCCGCCGTCCCCCCGGGCGGGAGCTCCGGGCTGCTTTTCATGAAGCCTGCCGTGAATTTCTCCGGCTGTTGTTCTGTAATGCAGAAATCTTCCTGATTTAAGATGTCTATTATTTTATCACATTCTTTATATTTTTTAAACAAAAATATAGCTTTGACAGCGCTGAAAAACAAATTTATTGTGCAGAATGTATGAGTATGAGCCTCTCAGGAGTGAAAAATCCCGTTCTTATTTCTTCGTTTGTTTCATTTGTTTCGTTTCTCTTTCATATGCTGTTCAGTTTCTCTTTCATATGTTCAGTTTCTCTTTCATATGTTCATTTTCTCTGAAAATAAAAAAAGACGCCTGCGCGTCAAATTTCTTTTTCGAGGTGCGACACTACTTCGGGGTAGACAATGATCCGTTCAAAAAAATATGCGGAGGGAACGAACACAACCGAAGCAGTATCGCCTGCCATTTAATCACACCCTCTTCCGGGCGCATCGCCGTCACCGCAAACGCGGTCAGGGCGGTATGTATAATTCATATGAACAGGCGCATTCCATAAAAAATGTCTGCCTTAAAGCAGACAACGTTCCGGGACTGCGGAATTTCCCGGAATTGGTTGTTACACTTTACACGGAAGGTTAACCTCGCCATACGAAGCAGGTTTCCTGACTCCAGAATCATCGCTCCTTCTCCCCTTCTCATACCTGCGGTACAATGGGATGCCGAGAACTCGCTCCTCTGTCACAGTGACCGGATCGCTCAGGACTCTCACCTGATTCCCTCTTCTGCTCACCATGCGGCTGATGAACAGCACTTCATATGTTCAATATGGAATTATACTGGAGATATCATACCACTGTTATCCGGATAATGTCAATGATTTTTCAGAAAATTTTATGAAGGCAAATATTCAGTCCGCAGACACTTTCATAACATGCAGACATTCTCATATCATCATGAAGCCGAGCACATAGCAAAAAACACATTGCAGGAACCTTTTGATAATGATATATTGAAAGAAACGGATACAAGGCGCGCGCTTTCTTTTCAGCGGACCGCCCCGGAATTAGATATCAGTTAAGAAAAGGAGACTGCATCATATGCCAAAATTACTGGATCTGTTTCTTACCTTCGCCCGGATCGGCGGACTGACCTTCGGCGGCGGCTACGCCATGCTTCCCATGCTTCAGAAGGAGGTCATCGAGACGAAAAAATGGGCCACAGAAGAAGAAGTGATGAATTATTACGCCGTAGGTCAGTGCACCCCCGGCATCATTGCCGTAAACACCGCCACCTTCATCGGGTATAAAACCTGCGGAATCCCGGGCGGAATTTTCGCCACACTGGGAGTCGTCTTTCCCTCCCTTGTAATTATTTCCATCATTGCCGCTTTCATCACCAACTTCGCAGAGCTGGCTGTGGTAAAAAACGCTTTCGCCGGAATCCGCGTCTGCGTCTGTGTGCTGATCCTGAACGCGGTGGTCAAGCTGTTTAAAAAATCGGTGATCGATATCCCCACCGCCGTTCTTTTTATTGTGATTTTCATCGGATCCATACTGACCGATATTTCTCCCATTATATTTGTGATCGCGGCGGGCGCCGCGGGCATCATTATCCAGACTCTGACCCAGAAGGGAAAAAGTGAAGGAGGGAAGCAGGCATGATTTATCTTCAGCTGTTTTTTGAATTTTTTAAAGCGGGACTTTTTGCCATCGGCGGAGGACTGGCCACACTGCCCTTCCTGTCCGATATCGCGGATAAAACCGGATGGTTCACCCACGGGGACCTGGCGGATATGATCGCCATCTCCGAGTCCACGCCCGGGCCCATAGGAGTTAACATGGCCACCTACGCCGGTTTTAATACGGGAGGCATTCCCGGCGCCGTGATCGCTACTCTGGGTCTGATCTGCCCCTCCATTATTATCATCATCGCCATTGCGAAAATTCTGGACAAATTCCGGAAAAGTCCTCTGGTAAACCACACCTTTTACGGCCTTCGCCCCGCATCCGTGGCCCTCATAAGCGCCGCGGGCATCATGGTGGTAAAGATGGCTCTCCTGGATATGGACGCCTTTCATGCCTCGGGAAATATCCTGGATATGATCAAATATAAGGAAGTCATCCTGGCTGTGGCGCTGTTCTTCCTCATAAAAAAATTTAATAAACTGCACCCTGCAGTTTTCCTGGCAGGTTCTCTCGCCGTAGGAATTATCCTTCGCCTGGGAGGCGCCTGACTGTCTGAGAAGCGTCTGACTATCAAAAATATCGCCGGGCAGTCCACGTCCGTTTTCATCATAAGCTGCCGGTAAAATTATAAAAAAGGCTGTCAGCAAATTGCGTGACAGCACGATACTATATCGTGTCCTGTCCCCATTCCGCGACAGCCTTTTTTACAGCATACAATAGTCGTCCGCTTCCCGCAAAGGGAGGCATCTCCAATACAAAACATTTCTGTGCAGAATATTTCTGCCTCCGCGCAGGCCGGCCCCTTTATTTTCCGATTCCTTTCATGGAAAGGCTGATCCGTTTTTTCTTCTCATCCACTCCCAGAACCCGCACTTCCACCACATCGCCCACGCTCACCGCCTCCAGGGGATGCCTGATAAACTTCTCGCTCATCTCGGAAATATGTACCAGACCGTCCTGATGGACGCCGATATCCACAAAAGCGCCGAAATCGATCACATTCCGGACGGTTCCCTTGAGAATCATACCCTCCTTCAGATCCTTCATTTCCAGCACATCCGTGCGCAGAATGGGACGGGGCATCTCGTCACGGGGATCCCGGCCGGGCTTTTCCAGCTCCTTCACGATATCCCGGAGAGTGGGCTCTCCTACCTCCAGCTCCTCAGCCAGTTTTTTGTAATTTTTCACCTGGCGGGAAATGCCGGCAAGGCCGCCCTTCGCCAGTTCGGAGGGATCATGTCCCAGCTTTTCCAGAAGCTTCAGCGCCGACTCATAGCTTTCAGGATGAACGCTGGTGGCGTCCAGAGGATTCTGTCCGCCGATGATTCTGGTAAACCCGGCGCACTGCTCGAAGGCCTTCGGCCCCAGCTTCGCCACCTTCAGAAGGTCTTTGCGGCTCTGAAAACGGCCGTTTTCCTCCCGGTATGTGACAATATTCTTCGCTATGGTTTTACTGATTCCGGAAATATATTCCAGCAGGGAAGCGGACGCCGTATTCAGGTCCACGCCCACTTTGTTCACGCAGTCTTCCACCACGCCGCCCAGGGCTTCTCCCAGCTTTTTCTGATTCATATCGTGCTGATACTGTCCCACTCCGATGGACTTCGGATCGATCTTCACCAGCTCCGCCAGAGGATCCTGAAGACGTCTGGCGATGGAAGCGGCGCTCCTCTGCCCCACGTCAAAGTTGGGGAACTCCTCCGTAGCCAGCTTGCTGGCGGAATACACGGAAGCTCCCGCTTCATTGGTAATAATATAGCGGACCTTCTCCGGAATCTCCTTCAGGAGCTCCACGATGATCTGCTCGGATTCCCTGGAAGCGGTTCCGTTTCCCACGGAGATCAGCGTGATCCCGTATTTGCGGATCATTTTTTTCAGAGTCTCCTTAGCAGCCTTGATCTTGGCTTCCGAGGTAGGCGCGGTAGGGTAAATCACCGCGGTGTCCAGCACTTTGCCCGTAGCATCCACCACGGCCAGCTTGCAGCCGGTCCGGAAAGCGGGATCCCATCCCAGAACCACGTGACCCACGATAGGAGGCTGCATCAGAAGCTGTTCCAGATTCTTTCCAAAAATCTTAATGGCTCCGTCCTCCGCCTTCTCCGTGAGATCGCTGCGGATCTCCCGCTCGATGGCCGGGCCGATCAGCCGATGATAACTGTCCTCCACCACATCCCGGAGAATGGGAGCGGTATACGGATTCTCTCTCTTAATGATCTGATGCTCCAGATAACGTATGATCTCCTCCTCCGGCGCGTTGACCTTCACCGTCAGGATCTTCTCCTTCTCTCCCCGGTTCAGAGCCAGGATCCGGTGGCCCGGAAGTCTTTTCAAAGGCTCCTCAAACTCATAATATTTGTCGTAAACGGTGGAAACCTCCGGCTTTTTCGCCACAGAAGCAATGCTTCCCGAGGATGCGGTCACCTCCCGGATATGAATGCGGTAGTCCGCTTCATCGGAAACATATTCCGCCAGGATATCTTTGGCGCCGTTTATGGCGTCCTCCACAGTGAGAACTTCCTTCTCCTCATCCAGAAAGGCTTTCGCTTCCTCCTCAACGGGCTTCTTTGTCATCTGAAGCATGATAATATTGGCCAGAGGCTCCAGACCCTTTTCCTTCGCAATGGTCGCCCGGGTACGGCGTTTGGGACGGTAGGGACGGTAAAGGTCCTCCACCACCACCAGCGTCTGCGCCTCCAGGATCTGCTGCTTCAGCTCCGGGGTCAGTTTGCCCTGCTCCTCAATACTGCTCAGAACCTGAGCCTTTTTTTCCTCCAGATTCCGCAGATACTGAAGACGTTCATACAGATTCCGCAGCTGTTCGTCGTTCAGAGAACCGGTGGCCTCCTTGCGGTAACGGGAAATAAAAGGAATGGTATTTCCCTCGTCGATGAGCTTTACAGCCGCATCCACCTGCCAGACCTGCACCTTCAGTTCTTCTGTAATTACCTGATTAATATTCATATAAAAATTCCTCTCCTAAAAGGATACCGTTCCCCTGCTTCCTGCCCGGGGCGGCTTTTTAAAGGCTTCATGCCTCCGAATTATAATCGTCCTGGTTATTCTCATCCTGCTCATCATTCTGCCTGTCCTGCACAATCTCCGGGATGGAAGAATAATCATAATCATAGACATCCTGCGGCGGATCCAGCTCTCCCCGCAGGTCCATGTAGAACACCGCGGAGGTCATAAGCATATAGGGAACCAGCCACAGCAGTCCGAAGCCCAGAGTAAACATACACAAAATGGCAAGGGGAAGAAAGCTGACCTGAAGCAGGAGATACCGGATCATCTTTCCCCGCATAAGAGAAAAGCTGGTCTTCAGCGCCTCTGTTCCGCTCATCTCCGGATCGTCCGCCAGGAGAAAATAGGACATCTCAAAGGGAATCTTCAAAACCACTCCCAGCACCGCGGAAATCAGCATGGTATTGGTCACCTGCTGCATCTGCATCATCATCTCCTGAATGGTTTCCGCAGCCGGAGTGGTATAGCTTACATACAGATAGGGAATCGATACCACCGTATCAATCAGCGTCAGCACAAAAGCGGCCGTAATCACACGATCCGGCTGATGAGAAAACATATAAAGGAGATCCCTCAGGGAAAACTCCCGGTTCCTTGCCATATTCAGATACATATAGGACAAACCGGAATAAAACACCGCCATAATCAGGGTAATGATAAAGACAGCCGCCTGATAGACGATCAGCATGGTCACAGAAGTCCCCTGAAAAATCCCCGAGGCAAGCATGCTGCTCACAAAAGTGATTCCCTCCACTGCCATCATTCCCGCAATGGCGGTAAAAAATCTGCCGTTCAAAGCCTTTCTGGCAAATCTCTTCCAGTCTCCCGATCTTCTTTCCATAATAACTCCTTCTGGTACAGCGCCGTATGCCCGCGGCACAGGCTCCGCACAGGCCGAAACAGCGTTCCGGCCAAAGCCGTGCCGGTCATTGCAGCCTGAAGAAATATACAGAAAACCTGCCGGTACACAGATTTCTCATGGCAGGTTTTCCCATTTTATAAATGTAATTCAGGAGGAAGCGTCGGCGGCTTTTCCTTTCTGACGTTTCCCCAAAAGCAGTTTTCCTTCCCGGGTCCGGCCTCCTATCTGGAAAACAGACAGGACATAAGATCCCATCCATGCTCCACCCGTATTCCGCCGGCCTGTGCGTCTTTTTCATTGTAGAGTCCCTTATTTTCCCTAGGCTCCGTACTGTCGTACAGAAGGTAGGGAACAGGCTCCGCCACGTGGGTCCGCACCTTTATGGGCGTGGGATGATCCGGAAGAATCAGCATGCGGTACGGTTCCCCGGATGCGTCCAGCCCTTCCTTTACCAAACGGATCAGGCGCTGATCCAGATATTCAATGGAGCGGATTTTCTTCTCCACACTGCCCTGATGCCCCATTTCATCCGGAGCTTCCACATGAATATAGGCAAAATCATATCCGTCCTTTACCAGAGCTTTGACAGCGGCCTGCGCTTTTCCCTCATAATTGGTGTTCAGGCCGCCGTTGGCTCCCTCCACCACGATACGGTCCATGCCGATTCCCACTGCAATCCCCTTCAAAAGGTCCACAGCGGAAATCATAACGCCCTTTTTATGATAAATCTTCTCGAAGGAATCCAGCGCGGGACGTGTGCCCGCCCCCCAGAACCAGAAGCTGTTGGCAGGATTTTTGCCCTCGGCCTTCCGCTTCATATTAACGGAATGATTCTTCAGGATTTCGTAGCTTTTCTTCTGCATCTCCCGGAGCATTTCGTTCTCGGGAAGATAGGGCGTAATCTTTCTGGCAAGAATATCATGAGGCTGCGCCAGATTCAGTACCGGCCCCTTATCCCAGACCATACAGTGACGGTAGCTGGTCCCCGTGTAAAAGGTGCAGCAGGAGCTGTTCAGCTCCCGCACCACATCCTTCAGGAGAATATCCGCTTCCGCCGTACTGATCTCACCGGCGCTGTGGTCCAGAATGGTCTGCTCCTCATAAGGAGCGTCCTCCTCGGTAAGAGTGACGATATTGCAGCGGTACACCACATCCGTGTCCTTCATCTGCACGCCGATGCTCAGCGCCTCCAGCGGGGAACGGCCGGAATAATATTTTCTGGGATCGTAACCGATCACAGAGAGATTCGCGGTATCGCTTCCGGGCGCCATTCCCTCGGGAATAGTGGAAACCATACCTACCTCGGATACCTTCGCAAGGGCATCCATCGCGGGCGTAACGGCACAGGAAAGCGGTGTCCCGCCGGACAGCTCCTCCAGAGGCCAGTCCGCCATTCCGTCGCCCAAAATAACTACATATTTCATAATAATCTCCTCGTTTTTCATGAACTGTCCGGGATTCGCCGCGGGTCCTCCCGGACCGTATCAAAAGCTAAAAAAATTTCAGTCCTTCACACGTATCATGGTCAGCACCCTGCTTCCAAGGCTCTGCACCTTCTCCTTATATTCGCCCTGCTTCATATTTTCCGTGATAAACGCGAATTCGCCAGGCAGGCTCTTCAGATTGATGATCTGCACCTTTCCGAAGATCTTCTGCACTTCCTCCACCGTCGCCGCGGATACCCGGACGAAGAATCTTCCCTCCACCTCGTCCGTCTCGATCAGATGGAGAGGACGGCTGCTCCAGTTGGTCATGATGTTGCGGTGAAGATGCTTGGCCTCATCCACCACATCCGCCACTACAGCGCTGGCCGTGGGAAGCTTGCCGGCGCCGCTGCCGTAGAACATGGCGTCGCCCAGCACATTTCCATGGACAAAAATGCCGTTGAACACATCGTTTACGCTGTAGAGCGGACTCTTCTGACTCAGCAGGAAGGGAGCCACCATTGCGTAGAAAGTTCCTTCTCCCACCTTCCGGCTGGTGCCCAGAAGCTTGATGGTCATTCCCAGCTCTTTTGCGTATTCCATATCCTGAGGCGTGATCTTCGTGATTCCCTCAGTATAAATATCTTCATAATTTAAAAATCTGCCGTAAGCCAGAGAGGAAAGAATGGCGATCTTCCTGCAGGCGTCGTAGCCTTCCACATCGGCGCTGGGATCAGCCTCCGCATAGCCCATTGCCTGGGCCTCCTTCAGAATGGCGTCAAACTCGCAGCCCTCCGTGCTCATTTTATAGAGCATATAGTTGGTGGTTCCGTTGAGAATGCCTGTGATCTCATCGATCTCATCCGCCGTGAGGGAGGAATTCAGCGCCCGGATAATGGGAATTCCGCCGCCGCAGCTGGCCTCAAATAAAAAGTTGATGTCTCTTTCTCTGGCAAGCTCCATAAGCTCCGGACCATGGCTGGCCACCAGGGCTTTATTGGAGGTGCATACGCTTTTGCCTGCAAGGAGCGCCCGCTTTACAAAGGTGTAGGCGGGTTCGATACCGCCCATCACTTCCACTACAATATTGACTTCCGGATCGTTTACGATCACTTCATAATCATGAACCAGAATCTCCTGTACAGGATCTCCCGGGAAGTCGCGGAGATCCAGAACATATTTGATATGGATATCCTCTCCCGCACGTTTATTGATGCTCTTGTGATTCGTGTTGATTACTTCCACCACACCGCTTCCCACGGTACCGTATCCCAAAACTGCTATATTAATCATATCGTCCTCCAGAAGCGCTTCCGCGCTGTTTTTCGAAGCAGTCCCCTCCCGGACCCGCCCCGGCATGTCACTGTCCGGGAACCATCGCGGCCGTCCGCCGCGCCGGAAATCTCCTGCTTTTTATTCTCTGCCCAAAATTTTCAGGTAATGGATGCCTTCGCTCTGTTCGATGACCTCCACCATCGCCTCCGCGTCTCCCTCTCCGGGAAGAATCTCCACGCTGAGGGTCAGCGTAGCCACTCCGTTGATGGGAATACTCTGATGAATGGTAAGAATATTCCCGTGAAAGCGGGCGATGATCTGGAGCACATTGGACAGAAGCCCGGGCTCGTCAAGCATCTGTATGATAAACGTGATGGTCTTTCCTTTTGCCTCCTCATGGAAGGGAAAAATATCATCCTTATATTTATAGAAGGAACTGCGGCTGATCCCGGTGGCGTCCGCGGCCTCCTGAACAGTCTGCACCTTCCCGGAATCCAGAAGACGCTTCGCCTGCACGACCTTTAACAAAACCTCCGGTACGGCCCGTTCCCGGACCACATAATATTTTTTCTTCTCCGTGGATTTCTGCATATTTGTCACCTTCTGTCCGTTCTCAAAAGACACTTGTTTTTATACCAGAGATATGTTATCACACATAGGAATTGTATGCAAGCATTTATTGGCGTTCTGTCTAAAATAAAACAGGAATGTCTGCTTTTCACGGACAGCAAACATTTTTCTCACTCTGTGAAAAGCAGCGCAGGACATGCCTGCGCCTCATGATTCTTATTGATACAATCAGGATATCGCTGCCAGCCCTCCCGGGGGCTGGCAGATCCTATATGCCGCTGCACAGCGCTTTCGCTTTTGCCTCGTTATGTGCGGCAAACTTCGGTTCTGCGCGGCTGTCAGCCGCCGGGAATGCCCGGCGGTCCGGCAAAAAAAAATTATTCCTTTTTCGCAAGAGCCATCCATTTCAGATAGGCATTGATAAAGGGATCGATAGCGCCGTCCATGACAGCGTCCACGTTTCCTGTCTCCTCATTGGTACGGTGATCCTTCACCATGGTGTAGGGCTGCATAACATAGGAACGGATCTGGTTTCCCCAGCCGATCTCCGTCACCTCGCCCCGGATGCCGGAAAGCTTGGCCTCCGCCTCCTGCTGCTTCAGAAGATACAGCTTGGCCTTCAGCATCTGCATGGCTTTATCCTTGTTCATGTGCTGGGAGCGCTCATTCTGGCACTGTACCACGATTCCCGTGGGGAAATGAGTGATGCGCACCGCCGATGAGGTCTTGTTAATGTGCTGGCCGCCGGCGCCGCTGCTTCGGTAGGTATCCACGCGGATATCATCATCGTTGATCTCCACGTCCAGATCCTTCTCAATGTCCGGCATCACGTCGCAGGACACAAAAGAGGTCTGACGCTTGCCCGCAGCATTGAAGGGAGAAATACGCACCAGACGGTGCACGCCCTTCTCGGACTTCAGATAACCGTACGCGTTCTCACCGTTCACCTGGAAGGTGACGGACTTAATGCCCGCCTCGTCGCCGTCCAGATAATCCAGAACCTCCAGAGTATATCCCTTTCGGTCCACCCAGCGGCTGTACATGCGGTAAAGCATTCCGCACCAGTCGCAGGCCTCCGTACCGCCCGCTCCCGCGTTCAGCTTGATGATGGCGTTCTCACTGTCGTACTCTCCCGACAGCAGGGTTTTTACACGAATATTGTCAAAATCTCTCTGGAACTGGTCCAGCATTTCCTGGATTTCCGGAATCAGCTCCGGATCGTTCTCCTCGTAGCCCATCTCGATCATGGTTTCCATATCTTCCATCTGGGTCTCCAGACTCTTGTAGGTTTCCATGTCGTCCTTCAGGCTTTTCAGTTCCTTCATCTTCATCTGGGACAGCTCCGCATGATCCCAGAAATCGGGAGCTTCCATCTCCCGCTCTAATTCTTCGACCCGCTTTTCCTTATTAGCCAGGTCAAAGTGAATCCCTCACTTCCACTAATGGTCCCTCGTAGGTTCCAAGAATTGTCTTGAACTGATCCAACTCAACCACAGCTTCACCCTCTTTCTTTTCATTCCATTGGTCTGTATGTCAATTCCGCAGGGCGGACTTAAGTAATACCATAGCATATCAGGGAGAAAATTACAAACAGATTTTTTCTCCTGAGCAATATCTGAGCAATATCCTCCGGCGGGAAGCAAATCCCTTGACATTTCGGGAAAAAACAGGCAAAATAAATTCATCCGTAAAATGTACAGTATCCCGGGCTGCCGAACCGGACCGGACGCTTTTTGGCACAGCCCCGGCAGCAGTATCCTTTTGTATGAAAAACAATGTATTGAGGACAATATTATGAGAAATTATTATGATATTCTTGGGATCAAACGTGACGCGACTCAGAGCGAGATCAAGACGGCCTATCGAAAACTGGCCAAAAAATACCACCCGGATTCCTCCTCGGGAAGCGAGGAGGATAAAGCCCGCTTCCAGGAAATCCAGGAAGCCTATTCCGTCCTCTCCGATCCGGAAAAGCGCAAGCAGTACCACTATTACGGACACGACGCCTACCGGAGCAGCTATCACGCACAGCACAGCGCCTCTCATGACGGGGAAGATTCCCAGACCATGGACGGACACTGCGGCGGATGCGAAGCAGGACGCAAGCCCAAACAGACCGAGGAGGAATGTCCTCCCCAGGCCGTCCGGATCGCCGTGTGGCTGGAGCTGGAGGAAACTCTCCGGGAAGTGGAAAAGGACGCTTATTATACGGAGCGGATCCCCAATCCGGATCCTCTCTCCAAACTGAAATTTATCGAGAAAAACTGGAAATTCCGGGTAAAGATTCCCTCAGATTCCTTCGACCGGCAGTTTTATATGCTGGAAAGCGTACTCTGCGAGGAAACAGACTTTCTGGAGGAACAGAAGCTGAGAAATCCGGACAAAATTTTCGCCGTGATCATTCTTCTCCGGGACAAACCCGGCTTTATCCGCCAGGGCTATCACCTGTACACCGACCTCACCGTGGATTATCACACTCTGGTTCTGGGCGGACCGGTAAAGATCCCTACCCTCACAGGAGAGGAAATCTACGATATCCCGGCGGGAACCACCGCCGAACAGAAGCTGCGCCTTCCCGGACAGGGCCTTATCCAGCCCAAAAAAGCCGGCGGAAGAGGCGATATCTACGTGCGGCTGCACATCCGCATTCCTCAGGAGCTCACCATTCCTCAGCTCTCCGCTATGCTGAAGCTGAGAGATGCCATGGAGGCTGAGGAGTTTCAATAAAAATTTTTTCCATAGAAAGCCCCCTGTTCCCCATTCATGGGGAATTCAGGGGGCTTCCGTCATCGTTCCCGCAGGCTGATCCTATTTCCCCGTTCTCCGTTCCTTCCTGTACAGATCCGCCACATAAGATGGACCGTTCCACCAGAGTTTTGAGGATTCGTCATACAGCAGAGTACCTGTTTTCGATGTCACAAAATCCTTCAAAACTATCGAGGGAGCAAGATTGAAATCTCTGACCAGTTCCTCCACTACCAGAGTCACCATCGCATCAATCGCAAATTTTCTTTGTTCCTCAGTAACAGTCCTTAATTTTTCCATACCTGCTCACTTCCTTCAAACAAAAGACACTGCAGACCTTTCACGGTTCTGAAACAAAACTGATCTTTTAAACGTTCCGGAATAAGTCTTCCTATACACAGCCGGTCAGCCTCCTCGCTTCCAACTGTACCATAAGCTCCAATCAGATACGTCAAAATTGTAATATTAGTTGCATCGTTTGCAATCTTTCCGGCTATCACATCATATTTTTTCATTAAGTCCTTAAAATTTGCGCATTTTGTCAAATCCGGAACTTTCACTTCACAATAGCTTCCATGATAAAGAAGCATCCCATCAGATAACTGCAGCATTCAAATCTACCCCCTTATTTCTCAACAGGGTTTTAATCTCCTCCAGGACTGCATAATCACCTTCCATATGAAAAACGTCATAGCAGTCTTCTATGAAGTTAAAAACATGATATTGTTCAAACAAAACAGCTGTCTCTTGAACCGGCATCCTCCATTCCTCCGATGCGAGGCGGAGCAGTCGAACCTGCATAAAAATAATTTCAGTTCTTTCATTCATCTCAGTTTTTCCCTCTTTTGATATTTCAGTTCCATGTGTTATAGTATAACATACCTCTTAAAAGAAGCAAAACCCTTTTTGTTCCAAAGCTTTGTTGAAAAAAGGCAAATATCTTACATTGACTTCTCTCTTTTTCACTGATACAATAAAACCACATATCTGGGAAATCTCAATGCCGTTTCGGCTGCTTCTCCCCATATGAATCTTAAAATCTGGATATATGGCGGAAGGCAGAAGCAGGCAGAGGTCATGTAAGATACATCGGCTCTTTTTCTTCTTTTCGTCAGGAAAGGAGCTGTACTTTTGGAACAGAAAAAACAAAACAGGCGAGAACATGAAAAACGCAAACTCACCGACTTAAATCTGCTGGACGACTTTTTATTCTGGGCTGTGGTAAATTATCCTGAAATCGGTGTACGCTTTGTCCGTGAACTGCTGCAGACCATTTTTCACAGAGATTTCGGAGAGCTTAAAATCACCGCACAGAAAGTCTACTACGGACGCGACACAGACAGACACGGCGCACGGCTGGATGTTTATCTGGAGGAAAAAGACATACAGGCGCTGGCAGGAACAGGTTCCATCTTCGATGTGGAACCGGATCAGAAGGATGATGAACAATCCATTGCCGAACTTCCCAGACGGGTGCGCTTTTACCATGCTGTTATAGACACGGAAAGCCTGAGAAGCGGCCAGGGATACCGGGCACTGAAGAATGTTCTGGTCATAGTGATTACTCCTTTTGATCCTTTCGGCCGGGACAGGATGCAGTATACCATTTCCAACCGGTGTCTGGAAGAACCGGACCTGCCTTATGACGATGGGATGCAGACGATATTTTTGAATACGAAAGGCACCAGAGATATCCCATCTCCGGAGCTGGCACAGCTGCTGCACTATATGGAGGAAACCACTCCGGAAAATGCGGTCAGTTCCCGCCTGAAGTCCATTCAACAGATGGTTGATACGGTAAAACAGGATAAGGAGGTCTCATTAAGTTATATGAAGAGCTGGGAACTTGAAGAAATGTGGTTCAATCGAGGCCGGGAAAAAGAACGGGAAAATACTGAAAAAGAACGCGCAAACGCACAAAAAGAACGCGCAAACGCACAAAAGGAACGCGCAAACGCACAAAAGGAACGTCAGAGAGCAGAAAACGCAGAAGCT
>CANQUG010000024.1 GCA_947626985.1 uncultured Lachnospiraceae bacterium
AAATCTTTATCCGGGCTTAGGATTATATTAGGAATTAAACAATTTTTTCATAAAATACAGCCTGCTTATTTTTGATACCATTCAGGTGTCAGAAATAAGCAGGCTTTTTTGTATGGAAATTTGCATAGAAAAAGAAAGTGCAATATGTGTAAAGCAGGCACAGGATGAATCGAGGAGGACAATATGAATTACCATAAGGAATCAGAAAAGAAAAGGATAGCCGTCCTGTTTGGCGGCTGTTCACCGGAATACGGCGTTTCACTTCAATCCGCATACGCTGTTGTCAGCAATATGAACACACAAAAGTATATCCCCGTTCTGATTGGTATTACAAGGCAGGGAGAGTGGTATTTATTCCATGGCGATCGTGAGGAAATCCTTTCCGATACCTGGTATCATTCGGATTTTTGCGTGCCTGTCGCTGTTTCTCCCAGCCATCTGGAACATGCGCTGCTATGTTATCGGGATAATGAAATCAGCACAATCCATATCGACGCCGCGTTTCCTGTTTTGCACGGAAAAAACGGCGAGGACGGTACAGTACAGGGCGTATTTGAGCTTGCGGGTATTCCCGTTATAGGCTGCGGCGTTCTTTCCTCTGCTTTGTGCATGGATAAGGACAGAGCCCACAGTCTTGTAAAAGCTGCCGGCATCACCGTTCCAGAATCACGTGTGCTTAAAAGAAGTATGGATACACAGACTGTTATATTGCAGGCGGAAGAAATCGGTTATCCGTTGTTTGCAAAACCTGTAAAAGCAGGATCGTCTTTCGGCATCACAAAAGTGTCAGACCGCAGCGCTTTGCCTGCTGCTGTAAAACTGGCTTTTGCGTATGACGACACAGTCATCATTGAGGAAAATATAGACGGCTTTGAAGTTGGCTGCGCTATTATGGGAAATGATGTTCTGACGATTGGTGAGGTTGATGAAATCGAACTTGCGGACGGATTTTTTGACTTTACAGAGAAATACAGTCTGAAAACCTCCGCGATTCATGTTCCCGCGAGAATCAGCAGGGAAAAGCGTGAACAGATACAGCTGACGGCGCAAAGAATTTACAGAACTTTAGACTGCCGCGGCTTTGCCCGCGTGGATATGTTTTTGTCGGCTTCGGGAGAAATCGTGTTTAATGAAGTGAATACGATTCCGGGATTTACCTTGCACAGCCGTTTTCCTGAGATGATGAAAGCCATCGGCGTTCCGTTTGAGCAAATCATAGAAACGGTGATTGAACAGGCGGTGGAGGCATGAAGATGGAATTATTATCACAGAGCGGAGAACGCAGAAGGGAGGACGAGGATAATAAACTGTCCGGTGGACTGGATTATTTCAAAGTGATTGCCGCTTTGCTGGTAGTGGCGATACACACTTCGCCATTATCTACGGTTAATGGTACGATTGATTTTCTGTTTACAGGCATTTTGGCGAGAGCGGCAGTCCCGTTTTTTCTTATGACGACAGGATATTTCCTTCTGCCGCGGTATCTGTTTGAAAAATCCGGTGATTACCGTCCCTTCCGGCGGTTTATAAAAAAGGAAGTATTTTTGTACGGTACAGCAATCGTTCTTTATCTTCCGATCAATATTTATGCAGGACAGCTGCAGGGAATCGGCTTTACTGATTTTCTGCGTATGCTTGTATTTGACGGCACATTTTATCACCTCTGGTATCTGCCTGCATCCATATTGGGAGTATTGCTGCTTGTGTTTGCGGGCCGGAAACTTTCATTTGACGCAGTATTTGCAACTGCTCTGATTTTTTACGGGTTCGGTTTATTGGGCGACAGCTATTATGGGTTTCTTTCAGATGGCGGTGTATTAGACAGGATTTATCAATCCATGTTTCAGATGTTTTCATATACCAGAAACGGGCTTTTCTATGCGCCCGTTTTCCTCGCCATGGGGGCTGGTATAAGGAAAAAATATAAATTGCGCCATGCTGCGGATATTGCCTGCGGATTTATTATTTCTGTTTCACTGATGATTTTTGAAGGACTGACGCTCAATTATTTAGGCGTACAGCGTCACAACAGTATGTATATTGCTTTGCTGCCTGTGATGTTTTTTCTATTTCAAATGATATTGCGGATAAAAAGGAAGCCGAAGAAGTCTTTGCGGACTGTTTCAGCCTGCATATATATCATTCACCCGCTGTTTATTGTTTTGATAAGAGGTGCAGCGAAGATTACGCATACAGAACCATTATTTATTGAAAACAGCATCGTACACTATCTGGCGGTATGCTTTCTGTCCGTTATTTTTGCTGTCATTATGCAAAAAGTTGTGTTGAATGGGAAGGTATTTTATGCAGAGGTCCGTCCGTTCGGAGCGGATAAAACAGCTGCCCGGAAAGGCCGCGCATGGATTGAAATTGACAGAAATAACCTGCGGAAAAATGTCTGCGCTTTAAGAAGTCTGCTGCCGCCGGAATGTGAGCTTATGCCGGCTGTAAAGGCGAACGCATACGGCCACGGTGCCGTTTTGATTGCAAAGGAATTAAATCGGCTGGGAGTCGGATCTTTCTGCGCGGCTACTGTATTAGAGGGAGTCGAACTGCGCCGGGGCGGGGTGAAGGGTGAAATCCTGATCCTGGGTTATACGCATCCCAAACAGTTTCCGATGCTGCGGAAATACCGTCTGACACAATCTGTCATTGATTTTTCCTACGCGCAGCTGCTGAATTCCTTCGGCAGGAAAATAAAGGTACACCTGAAAATCGATACCGGGATGCACCGATTGGGAGAACGGGCGGAAAGAATAGAGGATATACGCAAAATTTTCTGTTTTGATAACCTTATGATAGAAGGAGTTTTTACCCATCTGTGTGCAGATGAATCAAAATCAGGTCCGGACAGAGACTATACATGGAAACAGATTCATGCTTTTTTTGACGTTATTGCTGATTTGGAAAAAAGCGGATGCGACTGCGGGAAAGTGCATTTGCTCGCAAGCTACGGCCTGATCAATTATCCGATATATGCGGAGGATTATGTAAGAGTCGGAATTGCCCTTTATGGGGTTTTAAGCAATCGTACGGATATGGAGAAATGCCCGGTCAGTTTATCTCCTGTTTTTTCTGTAAAAGCGCGGGTTGCTGTCGTAAAGGATTTATATGCGGGAGAAGCTGCGGGATATGGACTGCAGTATGTGGCTGAAAGCGATCGGAAAATAGCTGTTTTGTCAATCGGATATGCCGACGGTATTCCGCGTTCCCTTTCCTGTGGAAACGGAAGAGTTTTGATAAATGGAGCTGCTGTGCCCATTGTGGGGCGGATCTGTATGGATCAGATGATGGCAGACATTACAGATATTCCGGATGTGAAAAGCGGGGACGTTGCTGTGGTGATAGGTAAGTCCGGGGAAAAGGAAATCCCTGTCTACGATCTTGCGGAAGAAAGCGGAACGATCACGAATGAGGTGCTGAGCCGCCTGGGCAGCCGTCTGAACCGGATACTATGTTGATTTGAACCTTTATTTTTCTGGCGGACGGGAGAGATAACATGAAAGTCTTTAAATATAGCATTCCGATTTCATTTGATTTCGTATAATGGTTATACTAATGATTGTTCTGTATTAAGAAAGTAAGCTTATCCCCGGTATTTCAGGGATTTATGTAACTTTATTGAAAAGTTCAGATTTTAACGAAGACAAAAAAATCCGGCTGCGATCACTGCAGCTAGATTTTTTACGACTTTTTTAAACACGCGGCCAAACATCCTGCAGAGGAAGACCCCGTTATCCTCAATATTCTTTTGTAAAACGTTCTTCCTCCGGATATTCCACCTTTTTCACCTTGTAACATATAAGTTTATATATGACAAGCACGATCAAAGCGTAAATGCCTGCCAGGATATAATTTTCCGTCAGCATATAAGTTCCGCCTGTACCAAGAATACACCCAACCACGGTAATTGAAAAAGCATTTTGTCCGACGACAGCTTTTCTCGTTACGATCAGCTTTCGTTCCAATACCGTCAGTACAAGTCCAAAGATCGATATCAACAGTCCTAAAATAAATGGCAAAATATTGTCGACCGCTATCATACTTCAGTCCTCCTTCCTGTTTATGGGTATAAGGTTTTCTGTTTTTCAGCTGCATCAGGAACGGTTTTGTATATTATACACTATGAATTTTCAGAATACAAGACTTAAATTTGATCAATTTTCAGCCTGTAATATTGTGACCTTTTTGAGTTTCCGATGCAAATGCAGTGGAATTTTTCGAGATTTTTGAGCGCGGCATTCCGGGCGGGTCCGGCTTCACGGAACAGAAAATGGGTTTTTCATTTCCGGAACCGCTTTGGAAGCACATTCCTCTTCAGGCTGGTATAGGCCAGCAGGATATAGATTCCATAGATCAGAAAAAATACCCCCAGAGAGATCGCTGTGACAGCCGCCGGACTGCTGATTCCCACCATGACTCCCGGTTCCGGCTGATAACACAGCTTCAGGATAAAAGGAACAGAGATCAGCACTGCCGGAACAGCGGGCATAGTATAGTAGACGGCAAACTGGTTTCGCAGGGCCCGGGCCATATCCCGCTGGTCCATGCCCAGCTTGCGCAGAAGCACGAACTGGCGCCGGTAGCGGTCTGTTTCGCTGAGCTGCTGGATCGTCAGGATCGCGGCGGCGGTCATGGTGAGGGCGAGCGCTATATAGAACAGAGGAAACACGAGCAGTAATATCTGCATGGCCGCCATGTTTTCTTCGTTCGCCCTGGTATCGACAAATACGTAACCCAGGGGGTCTGTCTCTTCATCATAGTCCTGGTCGGACATATCGGACAGGACAGCCAGCTGCGCTTCCGTCACCGGCTCCGCCGTTTTGGCGGCATAGGCCGTGTGGTGAATCTCCAGTCCGTCTGCCGTTTCGTCCGGGATTACCAGAATATAATCCCTGCCATTGGTCATATCGTAGAAACCCTGACTGAGATGCTCGGTATGAATGCTTCCCGCTGTCAGGGATATCCCGTTTAGGGAGAGGGTTCCGTCATAGCTGCGCAGTGGTTCCTCCAGAAAGGATTTACAGTGGATCAGATATTTCCCCGGCTCCGGCTCCACAGCCGGATAACCCGCCATCGTCCGCAGCATGGCATAATCGCTGAAACGAAGAACGGGGTCGGAATCATATTCATAATTGTCATGAGCGGTGTGTTCACAGATGTAGTCCATAACCTGAGTGCTGCCGCTCAGGAAGATCCGGTACAAAAGAGACTGTTCAACCGGAATATTCTCCGCAATATAAACCAGATATGGGGTGAAATCCTTTTTTTCGCCTTCAGCGGAAAGATAGAGATCAAAACAGGCGTTGTCTGCAGCCCGGCTTCTGGTAAGTCCGTTTATCATAAAACCGCTGCCTTCCGTGAGAAGCGTGGCGGTAAAGATCAGGGAAATCACCGCCATGGCAATGCCCATTGTAGCCAGTTTGGCCGTCAGGGTACGGAAAACCAGCAGATTCTGCCCCTGATATTTTCTGAAGGGATGTCTGTCAAAAAAGGCAGGGACGCCGGAAGCGAAGCTTAAGAAGAAGCCGAACAGGAAAAAAATGATACATTCCGCGCCGATAAGGCCGGCTGCCGTGCCGCCTGTCATGAGCAGGCAGGTTCCGATTACGCCCGATACAATGGATATGAGAAATAGTTTGCGCCGCCCTTTTCCCGTCTGAATGACCGCGTCTTCATTCTGCTTTTCATAATAGATCAGATCATAGATTTTCATCCTGCGGATGAGTTTGCGGTTTTTCTGGAGAGCGTAAAGATAAATAGCGGAAAGATAAAGGGCAGTCAGCAGGACGGATGGAACGGAAAGCGTCAGAGCAAAGCGGTACGGCAATCCGAACAGGGACATCACAACAGCTCGCAGAGCCTGATAAAGCAGTCCGCCCAGAGCGACGCCAAAGAACAGACTGACAACGCCTGCCGCCAGATTTTCCAGAAAGAAAAGCTGCGCCACCTGATTGTTCGTGATGCCGCATAAGATGTACAGTCCCAGTTCCCGACTGCGCCTTGTCAGCATGAATCGGGTGGAATAGGACACCAGCCATCCGAAGATACAGACGACCACAATGCTGGCAAAGACGATCACCAGAGGCAGCGAATCCAGTCCCTGGGCCAGCTGCCGCACCTCGTTTGAAAATGCCAGCCCGTTGAACACATAAATGAGTGCAGAGGCCATCACCATCGTGACGAAATAAATGAGGTAATCCCGCGCCTGCCGCCGGGCATTGCGCAGGGACAGCTTAAAATACGTCACTGACATCACCTCCCAGCGCAGCCAGCACATCCAGAATCTCATGATAGAACACGGCTCTTCCACGGTCTCCCCGAAGAAGTTCGTTAAAAACCCGGCCGTCCTTGAGGAAAAGCACCCGGTCTGCATAGCTGGCACTGTAGGCATCGTGGGTGACCATAAGGATTGTGGCTTTCATGTCCCGGTTCATGGCGGACATGATCTCCAGCAGGTTTTTGGACGCTTTGGAATCCAGCGCTCCCGTGGGTTCGTCGGCCAGAAGAAGCGACTGTCCCGCCACCATGGCGCGGGCGCAGGCGGTCCGCTGTTTCTGCCCGCCGGAAATCTGGTAGGGAAATTTGGAAAGGATATCCGCAATCCCCAGTTTCCCGGCTGCTTCCCGCACCCGCTCCTGCACTGTTTTTGCGTCGGTGTGATTCAGAGCCAGCGCCAGACCGATATTTTCCTCAACCGTCAGCGTATCCAGCAGATTAAAGTCCTGGAATACAAAGCCCAGACGTTCCCGCCGGAACTTTGCCAGGGCGTCTTCGGACAGGTCGGCGATATTCACACCGTCCATCAGAATTTTCCCCGCGCTGACCGTATCAATGGTGGAAATGCAGTTGAGCAGCGTGGTTTTTCCGCTGCCGGATGCGCCCATGATGACAAGAAACTCTCCGTCCGCCACATCAAAACTCACCCGGTCCAAAGCCCTGGTGACGTTGTTTCTGCTCCCATAGTATTTTTCGATGTTCTGTACCTGAAGCATGGTAAAGCCCCCTTTCTGATGAAACCATGCTACACCAGAAGGGGCGGCGCATGTATCGGATTGATATTGATTTTCCTTACAATTTTGAAAGGTTTCCCTTTGACGGGAACATGAGAGCCGCACAGGTTCCCGCGCCCTCCTCTGAGGTCAGACGAATGTCCAGATTCAGAAAACCGGACAGTTTTTTGCACAGATACAGTCCCATCCCTGTGGCCCCGCCCCGTGCCCGTCCATTGGAGCCGGTGAAGCCCCGGTCAAACACCCGGGGCAGTTCATGGGCCGGAATACCGATCCCGTTATCCCGGACAGTGAGCTGAGTCTGCGTTCCGAGAGGCTTTGCGGAGATGGTTATGACCGGATTTTCCCCATGATAGCGTGCGGCATTCTGCAGCAGCTGCCCGAGAATAAAGACGGCCCATTTCTTATCGGTAAAGACCTGACAGTCCAGTCCCTGGGTTTCAATTCTGATCCCGTTTTGCAGAAGCAGGGTCCGGTGATTTTCCACCGTCTGAGAAACGATTTCGGACAGGAGAATCTGCCGGATCACGCAGTCGCACTCCGGGCTGTCCGCGCGGGCATAGAACAGAGCCCTCTCAATATGGGTCTCAATCTGCGCCAGTTCATACTCCAGTTTCCGCCGGGACTGTCCGTCCAGCTGGCGGCAGACAAGCCGGGCGGCGGTAATCGGGGCCTTGACCTCGTGAACCCAGCTTTCTACATATTCCCGGTATTCCCGCTGCGCCGCTTTTGCGTCGGATACCGCGCTGATCATCGCCTGGCCCGCGCGGCGCATCAGGTCAAAAAGACAGCGTTCATAAAGACTGTCTGCGGCGGGGACGCATTCGGTGAACAGATATTTTTCGTCGAGATTTTCCAGAATGCTTTCCAGTTCCGTCAGGCGGGAACGCCGGCGTATATAATCCCAGGCCTGTACAGTCAGGAAAATCGGCAGCAGGATCAGCAGCAGGATGATTAGAACGCCGGTCTGTGTCCCTGTTGCAAAGAGGAAAAGAGCCGCCGCCGCGAAGCAGGCGGACCAGAGGATGATCCTGCCCAGCCGGTCTGATAAAAAGCTTCCAAATGTCATAGCTGATACCCCATTCCCCTGCGTGTCCTGATCAGGTCAGGCAGGCCCAGTTCGGCCAGTTTTCCGCGCAGCCGCGTCATGTTAACGCTTAAAGTGTTGTCGTCGATGTAAATCTGGCTGTCCCACAGCGCGTCAAGCAGATCGGCACGGGAAACGATCTGCCCGGTATGGGCCATCAGACAGGCCATAATCTGCAGTTCATTCCTGGTAAGCTCCACCGTTTTTTCCGCTGACGCCAGGGTTCCTTTTGTCAGACTCAGGCGCACTCCCGCAGCCTCCAGGGTGTCCGTGTGTTCGGATGTGCCGCCGCTGCGGCGCAGAACGGCTCTGATCCTGGCCAGCAGCACGGGAACGCTGTACGGTTTTGTAATGTAGTCGTCTCCGCCCAGGCTCAGCGCCCGCACTTCATCCAGTCCCGAATCCCGGCTTGTGACAAAGATTACCGGCGCCGAAACGGTTTTTCGCAGGGCAGCGCACAGCAAAAAGCCGTCCTGCCCCGGCAGACCGATGTCCAGAAGAATAAGATCAGGATGTTTCTGTATTGCCTGATCTGCAATCGTGCCGAAATCTGTGACCGGGAGCGGTTCATATCCTTCATTATCCAGCAGCAGCGCAAGCTCATCCCTGACCATCGGGTCATCTTCAATAATCATGATTTTCTGCATTTTTCATTACCATCCTGTTGGGTTTCTGTCAAATCATTATAGTTGTTTATTCGGACAAAGACAATAATGTGATGTAACTTTTGCGGGACTTTGTCTGCGGTCTGTAACCTCCGGCAGTTTTGCCGCCTGAACAGGAGCGCCGCGAAGGGAGCAACTGTCATTGCCACAAAATTTCACATTGAATTTTACGCAAAATTTATATATAGTATAATGAGAAAAAAGTTATGGAAGAAATTTATTGAGGCGAAGAATTTACTTGTGTCCGGTTTAAGAAACTATAATGAAGTTTTGAAGAGAAAAAGCTGTTCATCAGTTAAAAATATGCGAAGGGCTTGATATTATAGGAAGGAGTCCAATAATGAAAACAATTCTTAATTTTCGCGATATAAAGAAAAAGGTTTCCGATCTTGGTTTTCAGTATGGAGCGGAGCGGATTTTTCTTTTTGGCTCTTATGCAAGAGGGGAGGCTACTGTTGACAGTGATATAGACTTGCGTATCGATCGCGGGAGTATCAAAGGCTGGGCGCTTGGAGGACTGCTGATGGATTTGGAAGCATCTCTGAATAAGAAAGTTGATCTGCTTACTACAGGCAGCCTGGACAATAGTTTTCTGGAGGCTATTAAAAGTGAGGAGGTTTTGCTGTATGAACGGAAATCGGGATAAGAATATTTTGTCTCATATTGTCAAGTATTGTGAACAGATTGAGGAGACAACTGCACTATTCGGTGCAGACTATGATATTTTCCGTGTGAACAATACTTTTCGGAATGCCTGCTGTATGTGTCTTTTGCAGATTGGTGAACTGTCTAACTCTTTGTCGGAAGATTTTCGTATTGCGCATGCGGCAATACCCTGGAAACAAATCCGTGGTTTCCGTAATATAATTGCTCATGCTTACGGTACAGTTGAGCCGCAAATTGTATGGGAAATTATCTCAGTTGAATTGTCGGAGCTAAAAGATTTCTGCAAAAAATATATGATAGAAGAATGATCGGACCTGGTATCAGTGCTGAATCTTATCCGCTGGAATCGGAGCGGGCTGCAGAAAAAACAGAACCGTATCCCGGGCGATGGACAACTCATACCGTTATTTTTGCTATATCCGATCTTGATCAGGAATTATTTGACTGGGTCAGACAGGCATATGAGTTTGCAGAATGTCAATGAAACTGCCGCCGCCGTTGTTGATTGAGGTGATTAAGGAGTCGGCAGAACCGGTTTGAAATAACAATAAACGGAACAGTCTGTGACAGCAAAAAGACGCATGGCGACAGTAAACTGCAAACCATGTGTCTTTTTGTGTTTCAGTGAGTAATAAAGCAGCACGTGGACATGAGCATTTTGTGCGTCTTATTCTCTTTTGGACGATAGAAAAACCGTCCGGCCTGCCTTATGGAACCTTTCCTGTTTCATTTCTTGTAATTTCTCTCACTGTGGTATTCCATCTTCCCCGCATGTCTTCCGCCACCTTATATCCCTCCGCCACTGCGGACGCCTGCTCATAGTAAAATTTGGCGGCTGCATAAAAAACCTCCGGCCTTTTTCCCAGCAGCAAATCCGGGCTGAAAGAGAGTTTTCTGCGATATGGAATCCGCTTTTCACCTGTTTCTATAAAGTTATTCTGCGTGTCCAGATTTACCACCAGCTGTGGGAGTTGTCCGATTCGTATTTCATTTCCGTTTATAATGACCGGTATCCGTTCCGCATTGTATCCGCTCATTTTATGCCTCCTGTTTCATGGATAAATCACCAGAATCTCTCCCTTTTCCAGATTTTTTTTCCGGAGAGAAACAGCTTCAGATATTCCGTTTTTTCAGCGATGGTTCGTGCAATTTTCTTCACTCTCTCAGGCGGCATTCCTGTATTATTTCCAAGTAATTCTTCAGCAGCGCAGGGAAGCTCTGCAAGCTTTTCCACAGGAAACCATTCCGGAGTTTTTACATACTGAAGCATCTCTGCTTCCCTTTTTCGAAAGGAAGTCACATTCAAATCCAGGAGTCCTTTCCCGGAAGGAACTGCTTCTTCATTATAAAAAAGAGAATTTCCCGTATCAAAAACAGGCGCCATCGCGGTAAGTCTGTGCTGCGCCGTTTCCTCGTCTAGCTGTTTCAGAACCCTGAGAATTCCCTTCCTTGAATCCGGAATCGCCCTCATTTTCCACCAGTTTGAAAGAGAATTTCCCTCCGCTCTGCATCCCACAGGCAGTTCTTCCGGCAAAAATAATTCTATCAAATACTCAATCCGGCCTGTATGCGTATCCACATACACCAGCGCCACATCCATATCCTTATGCTTCAGGACATAGAGATTTTCTTTTTCACCATTTTTCATAACTACATCTCCTGGCCGCATCCGCAGCAGTGCTGATCTTATGATAAACCAAACGGGCCAAAATGAAAATACCCAAAACCAGTTTTCTATCGCTGTCAGGCAGCAGCATGGAAATGGGCAATGAAAAATGGCGGGACAATTTTATCGGGCTGTTCGTTGCTATTATTCGGTTGACCGGGTAAAATATAAAAAGCAGCTCAAAGGAGAGCTTTTGACGTTTGAATATATGACGGTACAGGAGAAATTTTATGAAATTTACAAAAATCCCCCTGCGTAAGGTATTGCTTGTGACGCTGCGTAATGAAGTAGAATGAGGGCGAAAGGAGGAAAAAGCTATGTCAAAATACACGACAGGAGAAATGGCAAAGTTCTGCGGCGTATCCGTCCGAACCGTACAGTATTACGATACCCGCGGCATCCTGACGCCCAGCGAACTCTCCGAGGGAGGCAGACGGCTTTATTCGGAAGACGACCTCAAGCGTATGAAGATCATCTGTTTTCTTCGTGACGCCGGGCTCTCCATAAACAGCATTGGAGAGCTGCTGTCCGAGCCCGATCCCGGAAGCGTGATTTCTGTTCTTCTGGAGCAGCAGGAGCAGGCGCTTACCGGGGAAATCAAAGAACGGCAGGCAAAGCTTGAACTGCTGGGAGGGATCAGGAGAGCGTTAAAAAGCATTTCCAATTTCTCCATCGAATCGATCAGTGATATAGCTTATCAGATGGAAAACAAAAAGGAAATGAAGCGTTTGCATGCTGTTTTGCTGCTCACAGGAATCCCGCTCAGTATCTTTCAGTGGAGTTCGATTATCTTCTGGATCACGACAGGAAGATGGTGGCTGTTTGTCCTTTATGCCCTGTTCGCTGTTCCCTATGGGATCTGGGTAACAAGGTATTATTTTTCAAGGGTCGCCTACATCTGTCCGCAGTGTCATGAGGTATTCAAACCCAGTATCAAAGAGGCTTTTTGGGCGAGACACACCCCGACCCTCAGAAAGCTCACCTGCACGCACTGCGGGTATAAGGGCTTTTGTGTGGAAATTTACGGAAAGGATGTTAAAAATGGATAAGATTACAGAATTTCTCCCCTTTCTCATCCCCCTTGCAGCCGCGGAATTTGCCCTTCTGGGCTATACGCTGTATCATATTCTGACCCATAGGAATTACAAAAGAGGGAATCGTACTTTATGGCTTGTTGTAGTAATTATTGGTATGGAGTTTATCGGTCCGATCCTGTACTTCCTGTTGGGGAAGGAGGACATCTGACATGGAAATACTGGCCATACAGAATCTGAAAAAGAGTTTTGGCAGTAAAAAGGTGCTTTGCGGGCTTGATCTGTCCGTGCCGGAGCATAGTATCTTCGGTTTTATCGGCAGAAACGGCGCAGGGAAAACAACTGCCATGAAGGCAATCCTCGGGCTCCTGAAAACAGACGGCGGACAAATTTACGTCTGCGGCGAAAAGGTACGTTTCGGGCAGACCCGCACCAACCGGCACATTGGCTACCTGCCCGATGTGCCGGAATTTTATTCGTATATGACGGCTCTTGAGTATCTGCATTTCTGCGGAGAAATCAGCGGAATGGATAAGGCTGATTTGGCCGTGAGAAGTAATGAGCTGCTGGAACTGGTGGGCCTTGGGCAGGAACGGCACCGCATCAGAGGATTTTCAAGGGGCATGAAACAGCGCCTGGGGATTGCTCAGGCGCTGCTGAACCGTCCGAAGCTCCTGATCTGCGATGAGCCTACGTCAGCTCTTGATCCTGTCGGCCGCAAGGAAATACTGGATATACTTCTTGCGGCAAAGGAACAGACAACGATATTTTTCTCCACGCACATTCTTTCTGATGTGGAGCGTATCTGTACCGAAGCCGCATTTCTGGACAATGGCAGAATCGCCATGCAGGGAACCATCGCGGAGCTGAGAGGCATGCGGCCGTCGGACGGATTTATCATCGAGACGGAACAAGAAGAAGATGCCGGCATACTGATAAAAGCATTTTGCGATCTCAAAGCCGGAGAACAACATACGCTTGCTTTTCATGGCAGCGAGGAGCGTTTCTTTGGCATTATGCAATATGTTGCCGAGAACAGAATACCCATACAGAGGATCGAGAGAATCGAACCGACACTTGAATCGCTGTTTCTGGAGGTGACGAAATGAAGCCGTTTTTTGCTTTTATGAAAAAGGAATATCTGGAAGCCGTACGGACAGGCAGGTTTCTGATTCTTGTCCTGTTATTCGTCCTGTTCGGCGTAATGAATCCTGCAATTGCAAAACTGACGCCGTGGATGATGGAAATATTTTCGGATTCATTGGGAGAAAGCGGATTGATCGTTACCACTGTACAGGTTGACGCCATGACGTCATGGACACAGTTTTTTAAAAATAGTCCGATTGTTCTTATTGTTTTTGTGCTGATTTTCAGCGACAGTTTTACCAGAGAATATAAATCAGGGACATTACTGCTCGCACTGACAAAGGGCCTGTCGAGATATAAGGTCGTACTGGCGAAATCAATGCTGCTTTTATCTCTGTGGACATTGGACTATGCACTTTATTTTGCTGTTACTTACGGCTATAACGCTTATTTTTGGGACAACGGTATTGCGAATCATATATTTTTGGCGGCAGCCATGTGGTGGCTGTTCGGCGTATGGGTAATCAGCCTCATCGTTCTGTTTTCGTCATTGCTGCAGAATAATACCGGCGTTACCCTGTGTACCGGCGGAATTTCGTTGCTTACATATTTATTGAGTTTCCTGCCAAAAGCAAAAGTTTATTCGCCTGCTCTGTTAATGAATGCCAATTCACTGCTGTCCGGAGCGGAAGAAGCAGAAGCGTATATGAAAGCAATTGCTGCAGCCGCCGTGTTGGCTGTGATATTTATTGCTGTCAGCGTTTTGAATATGAATAAACGGCAAGTGTAGCAGATGGGAATTTGATTACTATTCCATTATTAACAGTATTTAGTCTTCTGTTTTGCTAACCACTGGAACAGCGATACCGCTTCTCCGTCGCAGAGTACCGGCTGGCCGTCGAAGTCAAAGTCACAGTCGTTATCCAGCACCGGGATCCAGGAAAAATGCCCCAGATATTCATAGGCGTTCCCTTCGGCATCCTGAAAGCCTTCGTGAATATCGTGAATTCCATCCCAGAAACTGAAATGAACATTTTTGGCCCCTGCTTTAATCATCCGCCTGTATGTAGGCAGAACAAACTCCGCCGGCGGCACGATGGGATCGTTTTTGGCATGGGTAAACCAGACAGGCGTATCCGCCAGAATCTGAATTTCCTCATCCGAGATTTTATGATCATAAAGGGCTTCGCAGATGGGGAATGCTCCCGCGAAATATTTCGGATAATCGATGATCATCCGCATGGTCATAAAACCGCCGTTGGAATCTCCGCCGATATAGATTCTGCTCCGGTCGATGCCCGGATTCTTTTCCACAAACTCATCGATGGCAGCCTTCAGAGCTTTCACGTAAATACTCCTGCCGCTTTTTCCCACAGTATTGTCCCCATCGTCCATCCAGAGAGTCGGACACTGGGGCACAAAAACATACGCTCCGCCGAACCAGGACTGAATCGGGTCCCGGGCCAGCGCCACCACTTTATTTCCGGAATAGGCAATGGCCGTATCCTCCCCGCCTTCACCCATACCATGCAGAAAAATAATCAGCGGCTTTTTATCCCCTTTTTCCTGGGGAACAAAATAACCGTACCGCAGCGGCATCTTTTCATAGGAAGAAACGCTTTCCAGGAAGCCCTCTGTATCCGGACACAGATTTTTCAGCAGCGTATCATAGAAAAGTCCGGATATTTTTCCGTCCTTTCCCTCTATTTCCCTGATCTGCGTGATCCGGTAAGCGTTTACATGATAATATTCGTGCGTGGACGGAAGCTTTATGGAGAGCCCGGAGGACAGTCCGCACATAGGGCCGTAATCCATCTCCAGAGTGACGAAGTTTCCCTTCGGCAGTCTCTGTCCGTCTTTATCCGATGGATACGCCTTTTTTACAGGCACGTAACCCTTCCGCGGCGCCATGGGCGCGTCCGGCCCGAAGCCTTCCGGCTGAATGATCACTTCTCCCGTGTGTTTATCCAAATGTTCCACATATACTGAAAACTGATCCGCCTTTATGGCCTTCGCGGAAACCGTTTCCGGAAACGGAAGAATGATTTTCGTAATATAAGGACCAAAATCCGTAATGCGGGTAATCGTCGTATAACCTCTCATTTACATTTCCTCCTGGTATGGTTTTGCGGTTTTTTATTTTTAAAGGAACTTTCAGGGTTTTCTTATAAATAACATTGAATGCAGCTATACTCGAGTGAAATTATTATAACGGCTTTTTTCAGTCCGGTCAATAAAAGGGAGACAAATCCATATGATATCCGCCATGATAGAAGAGAATTGCGATATATCTGAGGAAATGAAGAACCAGGAAGAAAACAGCTGACGGGCCCGGATCGAACCGGAGGATTTAGCTGAAGAACAGGCTCTTCGGGTGAGAAAAGATTAAAATACTTGCATCCCGGCAATAATACAAGTATAATAAAATCAGACTTTAGAATTCTCGAAAGGAGAGACCCGTATGTATATCAAACGCCATTTGGAGGAGCAGGTGCTGGAAGTTTCCCGGTATTATCCGGTTGTGATGGTCTGCGGACAGCGGCAGGTGGGCAAATCGACCATGCTCAGCCATATTCGGGAACCGGAAAGACGATATGTCACTTTGGACGACGGCAACGCCAGACGGCTTGCGGAGACGGATCCGGCGCTGTTCTTCGAAACTTATGGATATCCGCTTCTGATCGATGAGTTCCAGCGGGTTCCGTCCATTTTACTGGAAATGAAGAAGCTCGTTGACCGGCGGGCGCTTGACGGAGAAGACAACAGCGGGATGTACTGGCTGACCGGTTCGCAGAAGTTCCGCATGATGCAGGGAATTTCCGAATCGCTGTCCGGCCGGGCGGCTGTTTTTGATTTGTCCGGCCTTTCTGCGGCGGAAATCGAAGGACGCCCTGCGGGAATGTTCCGTCCTGATCTTGATTCGCTGCGGGAGCGGATGAAATACCATGTGCCCAAAGATATACACCGCGTCTATGAGGATATCTTCCGCGGAGGGATGCCCCGGCTGCGTTCTGCAGATCTCAGCCGGGACCGGTATTACATGGACTATGTGAATACTTACATGGAGCGGGATATCAGAGACCTTGCCCAGGTGGGAAAGCTGAGCTCATTTTACGATTTTCTCGTCTGCATGGCGGCCAGGACGGCGCAGGAGCTGCGGTATGACGAGATCGCGGGCATCGTCGGAGTTTCAGCCCCGACGGTGAAATCCTGGGTATCCATTCTGGAGCGTTCAGGCGTGATTTATATTTTACGTCCGTATGCCTCTGACATTACAAAGCGTCTTGTAAAAACGCCGAAAATGTATTTTATGGATACCGGACTTGCCGCATATCTCTGCCGTTGGCCCAGCGCGGACACATTGGAGAAGGGAGCGATGGACGGCGCTTTTTTTGAAACCTATGCAGTAACGGAGATTGTGAAAAGCTGTTTTAATGCCGGACGCTCTGCAGATCTGTATTATTACCGTGATATTGATAAAAAGGAGGTCGATCTCCTTATGATCGAAGGGGATAAGCTGTATCCGATCGAGATCAAAAAGGGTAAGGAACCGGCGCATGCGGACAGAAATTTCAGTGTTCTCCAGAAGTTTTCCATGGATGTACAACCCGGGCTTATACTGTGCATGAGCGACGACCTGATTCCATACAGCAGAAACGCCTGGTACTGTCCGGTATCGGTGCTTTAAAACAGAAAAGAGGGCGTCCCAAAAGTCGAATGACTTCTTCTGCCGAATAGACCTTGCCGTTTTCTATATCAGCTGCACCTTTTGCAATTTCAGCGTCAAGTTCCTATCGTTATTCCGCAACGGAGCAGAGGATTGCTTTTTTATTCAGAATGAATTATAGTAAATGACAAAGCGATTTTTGTTTTTCACCTTTATCGCGACGTCTGACTGTAGAATAAGACGACTGATGAAAACCAGATTACCGGACAGTGAAAATCTGCCGGGATCTGCGCACCGGAAAAGGACAGACGAAAGAATAAAAGAGATTATGGAGGTAGGAGATGCAGTATAAGAAGGACTGGGAAGCGACCAGACAGAGATTTGAGGACTACTGGAAGGGGCAGAATACCGGAAGACCGATTATGCGGGTAACCGGCGTGAAGCCCGGATATTATCCGTTTCAGCTGCCTCCCGGGGTAAAATCCCGGACGCTGGAAGAAAAATATACGGATCCCGAGAGTATTGTGCGCAGATATCGCTATTACTGTGAGACTCATGAATTTCTGGGAGAAAGTTTTCCGAATCTGAATGCGGATTTCGGTCCGGGATCGCTGGCCGCTTATCTGGGAAGCGAGATCCGGTGGCAGCCGAACACGGTATGGTTTGATCCCTGTGTAGACGAGTGGGAGACGTTTCCGGAACTGAAATTTGACCCGGAGAATAAGTGGTTTAAGAAGCATATCCATATCTTTGATGAGTGCAGGAAGCTGATCGGGGGAGATTTCCCCATCGCAATTCCGGATCTGATGGAAAATGTGGATGTGCTGGCTTCGCTGCGCGGGGCGATGAATCTGCTGTACGATATGCTGGATGATGAGGAAGAGGTCATAAAGAGGGTACAGCAGGTGACGGACTGCTATCAGCAGTATTATGATGCGTTTTATAAATATGCGCAGTATGAAGGCGGAAGTGCTTACACGGTGTTCCAGATTTTCGGAAGCGGAAAGACGCAGAAGCTGCAGTGTGATTTCTCGGCGCTGCTGTCGCCGGATTATTTCCGGACATTTGTGCTGGATTCGCTGAAGCAGGTTTCAGCTTCTTTGGATCATGTGCTGTATCATCTGGATGGACCGGATGCGATCAAGCATATGGACGCACTGATGGAAGTGGACGGAATTCAGGCGCTTCAGTGGACTAGCGGGGACGCGGGGCCGGACGGAACGCTGGAAAAGTGGGACGTGATCTATGATAAGGCGCGCGCGGCGGGCAAACAGCTCTGGGTGAAGGTTTATTCCGGAGAGTTTAAGGACTGGATCCGCAATGCGGAACGGATCGTAAAGAAATATGGCTCCAGAGGACTGTACCTGTTCTTTAACGATATGCCATTGGAGCAGGCACAGGAGCTTCTGGAGTATGCAGAGAAAAACTGGAGCGATGTAAAAGGAACGGCTGTCAGGGGAGATTCAGTTTGATCTCCATTCGGTAGGCATTTGGCGAAACACCGTATTTCCTGCGGAACTGGCGGTTAAAGTAGGTCTGGCTGGAAAAACCGGCCAGATCTACGATTTCCTTCAGCTTCATGTTTGTATCCTTCATCAGGGAGACTGCGTATTTTAAGCGTTCCTCATTCAGATAATCGCTGAAGTATCTGCCGGTCTGCTGGTGGAAGACCGTACCCAGGTAGGAAGGATTCAGGTTCAGCTTTGCGGCCAGTGTCTTCAGGGAGACTTCTTTATTGGAAAAGTCGTGTACGGCGGCGATGACGGTATTCACATAAGGGTAGGCGGCTGCCTGGGTCGCCTGCTTTTTTTCGCAGATGTCAAAACATGCGCTGAGAAAACGGGTCAGATATGCGAGGAGGTCTTCCGGAGTTTTATCCGGAAGAGACGGAAGTTCGCGCAGAAATCCGATCAGCGTTTCCTCCGGACAGTTCTCCGGCGAAGCCTGGGAAATGCCCCAGCCCAGCACATGCAGAAGAAATGCGTAATGGCGGGATCCGGGAAGAGAGAAAAAGAGCCGGGAAATCTGCGCCTGGTAGGTCTCTTTGGAAATTTCCGAAAAGTCCCGTTCAATGATGCTGGAAGCGGCCATGGTCAGGTCAAGACCACAGGTGCTGATGCCGGGAAGGGGACTGTACTGCAGGAAGAGGAATTTTGCGGCGCTGCGGTAGCTGGCGGTAACGTCTTCATAGTTTTTTGCCGTGGGGCCGATGGAAGTAAAAAAGGGAAAATCCAGTTTTCGTCTGACATTTTCCAGTCTGGAAAGCAGGAACGTTATCGAGTGTTCCCGATCTGCGCTGCTGATGATACAGACCAGAGTGGTGGGTGATTCAAAGTAAAAATGACTGATGCAGTTTCCTATCAGGAGAGACAGCAGATAGTCGAAAAGGGAGGCCATTTTTTCCTTGCCATGGTAAAAGGAAGGCGGAACAGAGAAGATCACCACCGTATAATCGTCCAGGCAGAGATTGACGCCCAGCATTTGAGCCCGGGTGAGAAATTCGTCCTCGCTGAGAGTGCCGTTCACCCAGTTTTCGATAAAATTGCTCCGGAAAGTGAGCATGGTGGAGCCGTAAGTTCCGGACAGGGTAAGCCGCTCATGAATATGCGCGGCGATCCGGCTGATGGAATCTCTCAATTCGTCGGGATCCAGAGGCTTTAACAAATAATTTTCCGCACCGTGGCGCATGGCGGAACGAACATATTTGAAATTATCGTAGGCGGAAAGTACCAGGATGGAAGTCGGCGGACTGGCCTCCTTTACCCGGCGGATGAGTTCGATTCCGTCGATATGAGGCATGGAGATGTCCGTCACAAGAAGATCTACCGTATGGCTTTCACAGTAAGCCAAAGCCTGTACGGGATCGGTGGTGCACAGAGAGAGTTCAAAATGAAAACCGGGCCAGTCGATGGCATCCTTGATTCCTTCTACCACGAAGGATTCATCATCGACGATAACAGCTTGATACATAGGAATAGAATCCTTTCCATAAGTAAAATGACGCAATTACTTTTGCCGCTTTTTCATAGTATAACACAGGTCGAAAAGATTGCAAAGGAGATGACAGAGGATGAACGGCAAAGATTTTTTTCAGGAGATCGCAATGACAAAGCACCCGGCGGCGTACAGGGACGAAGAGGTCGAACCCAGGGAAGCCTGCCGGACATTTTTGAAAGAAACGGATACATTTCCGGAGGGAATCAATTTTTCTCAGGATGTTTCCTTTGAGGAGAAGCGGAAAATGTTTGCGGAACAGCTGGAGCGTATGCGGGCAAAATACCGCCCGTTTATGGAAAACTATCTGCCGGAGATGGACCCCTTACATGGCTGTCTGGAACTCCGGCAGTTTGAATTCCGCTATCTGAAAAAGCATGAGATATTCTCAGACCGCTGTGATGAAGAGGAAGAATGGGAAAAAACGGTGATCCCGGATTATCGCGGCCCGGCGGAAGAAAAGGGGCGATGGCGGGGATATTACCGGACCTGGTTTGACGGGATGGTCCATGAGAAGAATGAGCGGGTGATTCTGCGGTTCCAGTGTGTGGATTATATTGCGAAGGTTTATCTGAACGGGAATTTTGTGGGAAGTCATGAGGGATTTTTTGCTCCTTTTGAGTTCGATATTACGGATTTTCTCAGGCAGCGCAATGAACTGTATGTAGAATGCGTTAATGATCTGCCAATGCTTGGAATCGGGCCGGTTCTGGACGGAGACAAACTTTACGGAGCGACCGGGCCGGGATGGGACGATCCGCAGACGGGGTGGCACCATTGTCCGGCAGGAGCCGGCATTTTTGGAAAAGTGACTGTGGAATGCAGGCCGGAGATCTTTGTGACGGATATTTTCCTTCGTCCGGATATCGACGGAGAGTATTCGGAGATCCGCATCGGAGTGCAGAATTATACGGAGGAGGTCAAAGAAGGCTGTATGCTGGAGGTTCATGCGCTGCCGCGGAATTACCGGGGGGAAGAAATCGGAAGCCTGAAGGAGAAAGCGGATTACATCGGTGTGGGAAAGAACGAATACCGCTGGAAGATCCGGCTGACAGGATACCGTCTGTGGGAGCCGGACACACCCTGGCTTTACGGGGCGGCAGTGAAGCTTACCTGCGGAGATGCTGTGATTTCCCGGCGTGTAACGACCTTTGGCATGAAAAAATTTGTCAGCGACGAGAGCGCTTCCCCGAAAGGGAGGTTTTATCTGAACAATAAACCGTATATTCTGCGGGGCGCCAATGAAATGGGTCATCTGCAGCAATGTGTGATGAAAGGCTGTATGGATCAGCTTGCGGATGATATTCTCATTGCAAAAATGTGCCATATGAATTATTATCGGATGACTCAGCGGCCGGTTCAGGAGGAAATTTATGAGTATTTCGATATGCTTGGCATGTTCCATCAGTGCGATCTTCCGCTGTTCGGTTTTCTGCGGCGGAATCAGTTTGCGGAAGCGGTCCGCCAGGCCGTGGAGATGGAGCATCTGATCCGCAGCCATGTATCTTCAGTGATGGTGACGCTGATCAATGAGCCCATGAGCATTCGGAAAACAAATGATTCCAACGACAAATATTCGAAGCGTTACAGGATCAAGGGTCATCGGGATCTGATGCGGGATGAACTGGAAGCTTTTTTTGCGGCGGCCAGAAATGCGATATATACGGAAAATCCGGATCGGGTGATAAAAAATGCGGAAGGAGATTACGACGCGCCCACGAAGGAGGGGATGCCGGACTTCCATATATATACCATGTGGTATACGAATCATGGCGAACCTGTCGGAAAGCTGCTGAAGGGCTATCTGCCGCCGATCAAAAGCGGGTGGATGGCGGGATGCGGCGAATACGGCGCAGAAGGACTGGACAATCTTCCGGTGATGGAGAAGTATTATCCGGAGGAATGGATGGAGAAGAGGGAAGATGGAAGCTGGTTTCCGGACAGGATCGTACGCGCGCAGACGTATTCGCTGCAGGGAGACTGGTATCAGGAACAGGAGACGGTACAGGACTGGATAAGGGAGAGTCAGATCCATCAGGCGTATGCCGTGAGGCTGATGACGGATGCGTTTCGGCGGAGAGCGGATGTGATCAATCATACGGCTGTCCATTTGCTGATCGACGCATGGCCGGCCGGATGGATGAAGGCACTGGTGGACTGCGACCGGGAGCCTAAACGGGCATATTTTGCCTGCCGGGACTGCCTGGTTCCTCTGCGGGTGCATCTGTGGTGCAGCCGGAATTATGCGTATGCCGGGGAACAGATCCATGCGGAGGTCTGGCTTCTGAATGATACATGTGCGGACAGGGAGGTTCAGGTACGCGCGGCGGTGCGGGCCGGCGGAAAGCTTCTGTCGTGCTGGGAGGAAGAAGCGCGGGTTGAAGGGGCTTACTCAAAGTGTATTGGAATGATCCCGGTGACAGTTCCGCAGGTGAACGCGGAGACTCCGGTGCAGGTGGAAGCCTGCATTCTTGGGTTGGACGGGGAATGTCTGAATGCGGAGAAATGGGAGTTTCTGGCATATCCCAGACTCTGCCGGCAAAAATCAGCAGCGGTGATCGGGCAGACTGCGGCAGTCTGCGCCCGGGCAGCAGGATTGAGAATTGCCCGGGAGCCGGATGCGGAGGAATGCGATGGGGTGCTTGTGAGCGATTATTCGCCGGAAGGTTTGGAGATGGCCCGAAGATATCATGAATGCGGGAAGAAGCTGGTGCTGCTGCTGCCGGATGAGCCGGGATTTGAGACCAGCGTCTGCGGGCTGAAGATCAGCCTGAAGAAGTGCCAGGATGTTTTTTTTGCCGCAGCGGAAGAAGAGTACCGGAAGTATCATTTGAGCATGTTGTACAACCGGGACGCTGATTATATCGATTTTGTGGGAAGGAACAGTATTGTGTGTCCGAAGGAGGGCCGGGATGCCGTTTATTCCTACGCCGGGAACGGATCTGAGGGAAGCGGGGGAAGGAAAACCAGGCTTCCGTTTGTGAAGATTTTTGAGAAAGAGAGGATTGCGGCGGTGAGTCTGCTGCTGACGGGACGTGTCGGGGTGAATCCGAATCTGGACGCGCTGCTTGCGGATCTGGTGAGCTGGCCGTGATATTCATTACCGGGTAATCAGCACCTGCTGTCCGCGCCGGCACAGCGCTGTTGTCAGGGAGAAGACTGAAACTGAAGAAATCCGCGTTCTTTGCGGGAAAGGAGAAGGGAAAATGTTACAGGAAGAATTGGAGAAACGGGGGATACCGAAAATCGGTCTCCCTTCGGAGGAACCCCGGAGAGAAAAACGCAGAGAGGAGATCAGACAGATTCTTTGCAGAGAATTTTATGGATTTGCACCGGAATTTCCGCTGACGGATGAGTCGGAGATTCTGCGGACGGAGAAAAACAGTTTCGGCGGGAAGGGAACTACCTTTGAGATTGAAATAAGGGTACGTTCGCCTTTCGGGTATACCTCCTTTCCGGCGACTCTCACGGTACCGGCAGGAGTGGAGAAGCCGCCGCTTTTTCTGTGTTATACCTTTACGCCGGCGATTGCGGATGGACTCGGCGAAGAGATTCTGGACAACGGGTTCGCTGCTGCAAGCCTGTATTACGAAAGCGTTGCGCCGGATAAAGACGATCAGTTCGCAAACGGGGCAGGAGGATTCTGCCGGCGGAATCCCTATGATTCCTGGGGAAAGATTGCAATCTGGGCCTGGGCGGGCTCCCGCCTGCTGGATTTCGTGCTGAAGACCGGCCTGTGCGATGAAACCCGTGCTGCAGTCGTGGGCCATTCAAGACTTGGGAAGACCGCGCTGTTTGCCGGGGCTATGGACGAGCGCTTTTCCCTGGTGATCAGTAATGATTCCGGGGCGGGCGGAGCGGCGCTCCTCCGCGGAAAAACCGGAGAGAAGATTGAGAATCTTGCAATGCAGGGATCCTGTTTCTGGTTCTGCGGAAATATGAGGAAATATGTAAAAAAAGAAGATGAACTTCCGTTTGACGCGCATTTTCTGGCAGGACTGACGGCGCCGAGGCACTTATATATATCCAGTGCGTCCGAGGATGCCTGGGCGGATCCTGTGTCGGAGTTTTTGTGCTGCGCGGCGGCGGGCGAGGCTTATGAGAGCTATGGTGTGACCGGTCTGGCGGCGCCGGACCGGTATCCCCTGCCCGGGGAAGCGTTTCACGACGGGAGGATCGGGTATCATCTGCGAAAGGGGACGCATTATATGGGACGGGAGGACTGGAATCAGTTCTTTGCGTACCGGAGGAAGCATAAGATATGATCCGGCAGCCGGGATCGCGCAGAAGCCGGCATACTCAGGAGGTTTGAAAGACAATGAATCATATGGATACCATTTTACTGACACGTCAGGCCCGCAGATGGGAAGACGGCCTTCCCCTTGGAAACGGACGTCTGGGAATGATGCCCTGGGGCAGAGTCGGTGAGGAAATAATCGTTTTGAATGAGGAGACGCTCTGGTACGGACCGCCCAGAAGCCGGAGAAATCCGGACGGCAGGGCGCATGTGGAGGAAATCCGGGACCTTCTGCGAAAGGGGCAGACGGAGCGCGCGGCGTTTCTGGCGAAAATGGCGATGACCGGAACGCCGAAGTATAATAATCCGTACCAGCCTGTCGGGGAACTGCGGATATACGTAGCGGGACAGCAGGGAAAATATGCGGATTACCGGAGGATGCTGCATCTTCCGACGGGGACGTATTATCAGGAATATTCCGTTGACGGGGTCGTCTATAAAAGGGAAATGTTTGTGAGCCGGGCCTGGCAGACAGGCGTGATCCGGCTGTGGACGGAGGATCCGAACGGGCGTCTGACTCTGTGCGCGAATATCGGGCGAAAGCCTTTTGAAGAGGAGACTGGCTGCGTGGAAGAGCGGACGGCGGGAAACTGGGGACAGAATGGCGTGGGCGGCGTACGATACTTCTCCGCGGTGCGGATGACGGCGGATGCGCCGGTGCGGACAATGGGAGACTTCGTGTATACGGAAAACGCGAGGGAAGCAGTGCTGTTCGTGGACTGCGAGACGGACTTCCGGGAAGATGGGGGACGGGAAGAACGTTTCCGGGAAATCTGCCTGGAGCGCCTGAGAAGCGCGGAGACTGCCGGAATCGAGGAGATCCGGGCCATTCATCTGGAAGAGTACCGCGGACTGTATAACCGGATGGATATCCGGATCGGACCGGAAGAGAGTGAGGTCGCTGTTCTTCCGGCTGTCAGTACCGATGTAATGCTTGACAGTGTAAAATCAGGCGATCCTTCGTATTTTACGGCCCTTACGGTTCTTCTTCTTCGATATGCCCGCTTCCTTTTGATCTCCAGTTCCATCGACTGCCGTCTCCCGGCTAATCTCCAGGGCCTTTGGAACGGCAGCTATGAACCTCCCTGGCAATGTGAATTTACGGTCAACATCAACACCGAAATGAACTACTGGTTTGCGGAAAAAAGCGGCCTTTCCGAATGTCACATGCCTCTCTTCCGCCTGCTTGACCGCCTGGCGGAAAACGGCAGGGAGACTGCCCGCGAGCTTTATGGCTGTGAAGGCTTTGTGGTTCATCATAATACGAATCTCTGGGCGAATACCGATCTGGAGGGCTGTTTTGACGCGTCCCCCTTCTGGGTTACGGGCGGCGCCTGGCTTTCTCTGCACCTGTACGAACATTACCTGTATACAATGGATGCGGAATTTCTGAGAAATCGGGCTCTACCGGTTATGAGGGAAGCCATCCGTTTTTTTGAAGGGTATCTGTCCGAGGACCAAAACGGATATCTGGTGACCGGTCCGGTTGTTTCGCCGGAGAATACTTACATTTCCAGGGCCGGTCAGCGGAGCGCTCTGTGCATGGGCCCCACAATGGACGCATCCATTCTGCGCCGGCTTATCAGCTGGTATCTGGAAGGAGCCGAAATTTCCGGGACAGCACTTACGGAAAAGGAGCGGACAAACCTGGAAATGATTCTGAAAAAGCTTCCGCCTCTTCGTATCTCCGGGGACGGCAGAATCATGGAATGGGCTGAGGATTATGAGGAAAACGAACCGGGACACCGCCACATCTCCCATCTGTTCGGACTGCATCCCGGCAGTGAGATCACTTCGGAAAAACCGGAACTGTTTGCGGCGGCGGAAAAAACCCTGAATTATCGTCTGAGTCACGGCGGAGGTCATACCGGATGGAGCAAAGCCTGGATTACCTGCTTCTGGGCGAGGCTGGACAGAGGGGAAGAGGTGGAGCGGAATCTGCGGGAATTTCTTCTGAACTCCGTCCAGGATAATATGCTGGCGCTTCATCCGCCCTATCAGATCGACGGAAATTTCGGAATGGCGGAAGCAATACTGGAGGCGTTGATTCAGTCACACGAGGGATTTATACGGATTCTCCCGGCTCTGCCGAAAGCCTGGGAACAGGGAGCACTGCGGGGAGTGGGCCTGCGCGGCGGTCTGACGGCAGATATGGCCTGGGAAAAGGGAAAGCTGTGTTCCTTTACGGTGACGGCGGCAGAAGACGGTTCCCGGGAATTTGTATATGAAAATCAGCGAAAAATCCTGTTTCTAAAAAAAGGCGAGCCGGTGCAGATTACTTTTTAAGCGGCGTCTTTTCATTACAAAAGCGCATGCCGCGGAAAATTCATAAAAAACAGAAGGAAAAATATAAACAAAATACAAAACATATAGAATTTATGAAAAAGTTGAAATTTGTACAAAAATATTGAATTTGTACAAAAATATCGAATTTGTACAATTGAAATCCTTTTTGAGGACTGGTTATAATGAAAATATATAAACGGTTACTGTCGTAAAAGTTTTCGAAAAGGGTGAAATAACTATGAAAGGAAAGAAAGAAACCGGAAAAACCCTTCGCAGACAGATCTGGGAATACCGATGGATTTACCTGCTGGGAATCCCGGGCCTGGTCGTCATGTTTCTGATGTATTACATGCCGCTTCGGGGAATCCTGATGGCGTTTCAGGATTATAATCCTCATCTGGGCATTCTGGGAAGCCCGTGGACGGGTCTGAAACATTTTCGGACACTGTTCTCAGACCCCAAGTTTTACAACATGCTGAAGAATACGCTGGTCATCAGCGGACTGAATCTGCTGACGTTTCCCGTGCCGATCTTCCTGGCTATGCTTTTAAACGAGGTTCGTAATCTCAAATTCAAGAAATTTATCCAGACGTCTATCTATCTGCCTCATTTCATGTCCTGGGCGATTGTAGTCAGCCTGACTTTTTTCCTGCTTTCCACCGAACAGGGCGTTGTCAACAAGCTTATCGTCATGGCTGGGGGCGAGCCTTTCGCTTTTTTGTTCAGTACGAAATGGATTTATCTGATTCTGGTGGTGCAGTCCCTATGGAAAAGTGTGGGCTGGAACTCCATCGTATATCTGGCGGCGATCTCCGGCATCGACCAGAGCCTTTACGAAGCGGCGAAAATGGACGGCGCCAACCGCTTTCAGTGTATGATGAAGATCACGCTGCCCAGCATTATGCCTACCGTGATCGTGATGCTGATCCTGAGAATGGGAAGCATCATTTCCGTGGATTTTGAACAGACATTCCTGATGAACAACCCGCTGGTAAAATCCAAACTGGAAGTTTTTGAAATTTTTATCTACAACAACAGCATTGCAACGGGAAGCACCCAGTATTCCTATACGACGGCTGTCGGTCTGTTTAAGTCCGTTGTCAACACCGCGCTGGTGTGCCTGACGAACTGGATCACCAGCCGCAGGGGCTACGAAGGTGTTATGTAGACGGAAGGAGGATCTGAAAGATGAACAGGAAAGGAAAAGATAAAATGGGAATGCGTCTGAGGGAGAATATCTATCAGGCCGTCCTGTGGTTCATTCTGCTGATTCTGGCCGCCACCATGCTGGTTCCGTTTCTTTATGTACTGATGCTGTCCTTCACGGATGCCAGCGCTTACGTAGCGGGAGCCTTTAATCTCTGGCCGAAAAAATTTTCGCTGGCCGCTTATGGACTGATCCTGAAAGGCTCCGGGTTTTTAAACGCATTGAAATCCACGCTGATCATTACCGTGATCGGTACCCCTTTAAGCCTTTTTTTAAATGCGGGACTGGCCTACTGTCTGTCCAAGCCGATTCCCGGAAAGAGCTTTCTGAACAAATACGTTATGTTTACCATGCTGTTCTCCGCAGGTATGGTGCCCAATTTTATGAACATCAAGGCGCTGCACCTTCTGGATAATTATCTGGCCTGCATTCTGCCTGCGGCCTGCGGCGCCTGGTCCATTATGGTAATGCGATCCTTTTTCCAGTCTCTTCCGGCGGAACTGGAGGAAGCCGCAATGATCGACGGGTGTGGCCAGCTTCGTATTTTCGGAGTGATCGTTCTGCCCCTGTCGAAAGCGATGCTGGCTTCCATGACGCTGTTTTCGTTTGTCAGTTATTGGAATACATATTTTAACTCGATTATGTATATGACGACTACGGCCAAATCTACTCTGCAGGTTTATGTGCAGAAGGTTGTGCTTTCGTCAGGTATGAGCAGCTCGGATATGGTGGATATGCAGTCTGTGGTGCAGAACGTCGTGCCGCAGGAGGTTACGCGTATGGCTGCCGTAGTGGTGGTTATCCTTCCCATACTGGTAATCTACCCGTTCCTGCAGAAGTATTTCCAGGCAGGAATGATGGTAGGTGCGGTAAAAGGATGATATAAACGTAAAACAAAAAGGAGGATATGGACGATGAAAAAAATGTTGAGAAGATCAGGAGCTGCCGCTCTGGCTGCGGCAGTTGCGATGTCGGCTGTACCGGCAGCCGCCGCGGCCGGAGACGACCGCATGACGATCACGGTCATGGGAATTGACTGGGGGTACGGCCCGCAGCAGGACAGTGAGATGGAGCGGGCCTGGGAAGACCTGTTCGATGTAAATCTGGAAGTGGAATGGGTAAATTATCAGGACTATGATCAAAAGGTCAATACCCTGATCGCCGCAGGAAGCACCCCGGATGTGATCCAGATCAATAAAGAGGGAAATGGTCGCTACTATTATCCGATCTTTACTCAGGCCATCGACGCGGGGCTGTTCGTGGATATGACCCCATATCTCTTTGCGGACGGGAACGGGATCGCGGAAACGAACGCGGTTATGAAAAACTGGGACGACAGTTTCTGGGAACAGGCAAAATACAACGGCGGCATCTACATTTTGCCGAGATGTAAAGCGGAGAACGCACAGAATTCCGGTATCATGGTCAGAAGAGACCTGATGAAGAAATACGGCTATGAAGAAGAGCCGACCACGATGGATGATCTGAAAGACTGGCTGATCAATCTGTCTCAGGCAGCCACTGAAGGCGAAGGAAAGAAGATATACGGTCTGGAATTCTTCGGAGATGACTTCATGGATTCCCATCTGAAAGCGTTTGCGGTGGCATTTACGGGACAGACTGACTGGAACCAGGATGAAAACGGCGATTATCAGTATATTCAGTTCAATGACAAATACCTGGATTTCCTGAACTGGATGAAGGATCTGTATGCGGCGGGCGCTCTGGATCCGGAGTTTGCGCTGAATAATTCTGATACCTCCAACTGGAAGAGCGGCAATGCCGTTTCCTATCTGGGAACCTGGTATAACTGGAATCAGTCTGCGGATCTGACCAGCAACAAGGTATTTGACGAAAGCACAGCGGACGATCTGGAAGCATGGTGCCTGATGCCTGTAGAAGGTGAGAGCGCTTATTCCGTATATCCCAACTACACGGATATCGATTCCTGTATCGCCATCAGCGCAAGCTGCTCCGAAGAAAAGATCGCAAAGATCATGGAAGTATTCAACGGAACAGAAGAAGCATATCCGGGCTATAATCTGATGATGACCGACGGCGTGGAAGGAATTCACTATACACTGCTGGAGGACGGCACGAAAGATACCTCCGACGAGGCGATGAAGCAGGCGAGACAGGACGGTTACGTAGGCGCGTGGAACCAGATTTTCCTGAAAACCGACCAGGATCAGATCAAGGACAAATTCATGAGAGATGGTGCAAAGCGCGCTTCTGACGAGAGTATTGAAAGAGTGCAGACGATTAAGGATTTTATTTATTCCTATCCGGCAGAGGCCGGTCTGAAGCAGGAGATTCAGAAGCTTCAGTCCTCGACGTATGATACCCAGTGGGGGATTATTTCTGACGACGTGAACGCAATGTGTACGCAGTACGTTATGGGGCAGATCGGCGAAGCAGAGTGGACCGCCTTTATACAGGGAATCAAGGATTCCGCTGATTACAAAGCAATCCAGGAAGAGTTTAAGGCATCTGTTCAGTAAAATTGTAATGATTGTCTCGTAAAGTGAGACAGAGGCCCTTTCTGGCAACTCACTCAAAGGTGTTGTGCTGGAAAGGGCTGTTTTTTGGAAAAATCACGGGTACCGGAGGAAATTATGGAAAAAATAACGGTTTTGACAATGCAGAGGACGAATGCCCGGATCATGTTCGGGCTCCGGAAACTGGAACAGGCGCTCACGCAGGCCGGTTATGACGTGCGTACTGAAGAGCGGCCCCCGGAAGCCGCAGATTATCGTCTGATCCCTGGAAAAAAGATCTGCATCGGCGTTCGCGGGGAGGATTCGCTTCTCTCCTGGCTGGAAGAGCAGGAAATCCTTCTTTATCATACGAAGGCGCCTCAGGGAGAAGGGTTTTATCTGGAATCTTGCCCGGGAAAGCTGACAGTTGTCAGCGGAGGAAGTGATACGGGAGCTTTGTATGGCTGTATGGAACTGGCGGAAAGAGTGAAGGAGTACGGCGAACTTCCGGAGGAGATTACATTTGGCGACGCTCCGGTGTTCAAACTTCGCGGACCCGCTGTGGGGCTGCAGAAGACCAGGGTAGAAGCGCCCCGGCTTACCTATGAATATCCCATTACGCCCCGGCGTTTTCCATGGTTCTACGATAAGCAGCTGTGGCTGAGATTTCTGGATATGCTGCTGGATATGCGCTGTAATGTACTGTATATCTGGAGCGGTCATCCTTTCTCATCGCTGGTGAAGGTGCCTGCTTACCCGGAAGCTCTGGAAGTGACCGAAGAAGAATTTCAGAAAAATCAGGAACTTTTCCGCTGGCTTACGGCGGAGGCCGACAGACGCGGTATCTGGATCGTACTGAAATTTTATAATATCCATATTCCCCTTCCCTTTGCCAGGGCTCACGGCCTGGAACTTCTGCAGAGCCGGATCGATCCGCTGGTGGCGGATTATACCCAGGCGTCTATTAAAGAATTTATCAAATCCTTCCCCCATATCGGCCTGATGGTTTGTCTGGGAGAAGCTCTGCGCGGCAACCGGAATAAAACAGACTGGTTTATCGGGACGATCATACCGGCGGTGAGGGAGGGAATTCAGGAAGCGGATCTGGTGGAGGAGCCGCCGATCATTCTGCGCGGCCATGACTGCGATCCGATTGCGGCTATGACCGAAGCGAAGAAGATATATTCGAATCTCTATACCATGTGGAAATATAACGGAGAGAGCCTGACAACCTGCTATCCCAGGGGAAAATGGCAGAGCATCCACCGGGCGATGTCGGATCTGGGGACGACGCATATCATGAATGTCCATATTCTGGCGAATCTGGAACCGTTTCAGTTTAATGCCCCGCTTTTCATTCAGAAATGCGTCCAGGCCGGGCAGAACCGTCTGGGCTGCAATGGACTGCATCTGTATCCGCTGTTTTACTGGGACTGGCCCTATGCTCCGGACAGGGTGTCGCCCAGACTTCTGCAGATGGATCGTGATTATATCTGGTTTGCGGCGTGGTTTCGCTATGCATGGAATCCGGACCGGGAGGAGAGGACGGAACGGGAATACTGGACCTGTGTATTCGCAAAGCATTACCGGATCAGCGAAGGGTCGGCCGCAAAGCTTCTGGAGGCTCAGGAGCACGCTGCGCAGTGCGCGCCGAAGATCCTTGGGCGCGTGGGGATTACCGAAGGCAACCGGCAGACGCTGAGTCTCGGCATGAGCATGAGCCAGCTTACCAATGCGGCCCGGTACCGGCCGAACAGGGAACTGTGGAATTCCGTGGCAAGAAAAGGGGAGCAGCCGGACGATTATATAAAGAAGGAACTGGCGGGAGAAGCTCATGTGGGAGAGACTCCCCCCGATTGTGTGGAAGAAGTAAGAGAACATGCCGGAAAAGCCCTGCGGCTCTGCAGGGAGGTGGTTGAGGCTGAAGGACGGGAAAATTCCCGGCTTCTGCGCCTGTATACAGACGCTCAGGCCATTTTTTATATGACGGAGAATTACGGGAAAAAGATTGAAGCCGCCCTGGAAATTCTGTACTATAAAAATACCATGGATGAACGATGTCGGGGCTGTCTTTCCCATCTGGAAAAAGCGGAAAGGCTGATGGCGGAAGGAGTGGAGGAGTACCGCAGGCTGGCCGATCTGACGGAAAAAACATATCTCTGCGCGAACAGTATGCAGACGCCTCAGAGGAAAATCCCTTTTCCCAATGGGGAGATTTTCAGCCACTGGACAGCCTGCCTTCCGGAATATGAAAAGGAGTATGAGAATTTCCGAAAACATCTGGAAAAGATGAAACAGGGGAAATTCCCTTCCGGACGCGCGCCGGACAGGACGGCGGAAGCCCTTGTGCCGGTTCCGTATGAGCTGCTGGGTGATGGAAGCTGTGAGACTTACGGACTTGCGAAGGGAGAAAGCGTGTTTTCGGACTGCTCCTGCAAAGTGATGGATCTGGCGCCGGAGCTTTCGAGGCTGAAAGCTGTGAGGATGGGGCTTGGAGCGGCCATTGAGGAAGGAGTGACCGTGAAGATCGCTTTGCCGCAGGATTCGTATGTACTGGTGGGCTATATGAACGCGAAGGGTGTGGAATGGCTCCAGCTGCCGGATCTGGAAACGAATACCCATGCGGATGATCGCGGAGGACTGAGGGTGGTCTATGCGAATGCAATCCGGGCGGAAAATTGTCCGCCGGTGAATATTCACGCATACCGCTATGAAAAGGGAACCCATGAAATTTATTTTGGAACAGGCGCATTTCTGATAGCCGGAGTGGTGAGCGCCGGAACGGAACTGAAGCCCAGAAATGCGGATCTGGCCGGCGAAGGCCCGGAGACGCTTGATTGGCTGTACGAAGAATGACCGACGGGGAGGGACGAACTTGGCAACGAAATTACCGAGAGAAATGACAGGCGCGGAGCTGAAATCCATGCTGAAAAGCAGTATTAATCTAAAGAGCCTGGGGGGCGTGAAATGTCCGGAACTGAAGCTTTTGCCTGAGGACCTGAAATGGTGGAAGGATGCCAGGATAGGCATGTTCATTCACTGGGGCCTGTATTCCATTTTGGGAAGAGGCGAGTGGGTCCGTTTTAATGAAAAGATCCCCAAGGAAGAATATGAAGGACTGGCGGATGAATTTATTCCCCGGGATTTTTCCATGGAGGAATGGACAGATCTGGCGAAGGAATTCGGCGCGAAATATATGGTGATGGTGACGCGCCATCATGATGGTTTCGCTTTATGGGACAGCCCGGCGAGCTACGAGGGCTTTACCAGTTTTAACCACGGAGCGAAACGGGATTTTGTGAAGGAATATGTGGAAGCCGCCAGAAAGGCGGGGATGCGGGTAGGACTTTACTATTCGCCCATGGACTGGCGCTTTCCCGGGTATTTTGACCCGGAAGGGCTTCCGGAAAACGCAAAGCTGATGAAGGATCAGTGTTACGGCCAGGTGGAGGAGCTGTGCAGCAGGTACGGCCCTGTGGATATTATGTGGTACGACGGCGGCTGGCTGGCCCATAAGGGGAGCGATACGTCCAGCGCCTGGTTCTGGGAACCGGTGAAGCTGAATAAGATCGTAAGGAGTTATAATCCCAAAACCCTGCTGAATCCCCGGTCGGGCTATGAAGGAGACTTTTACTGCGACGAAGGTTCTCATGAGATTACCGGGAAGATCCTTCCGGTGCCCTGGGAGAAGAATATGTGCGTATGCAGCGGATGTTCCTGGGGATGGATGGCGGACGATCCTGTGTCGGATTTTGACTGGCTGATCCGAATGATGGTAAATGTGGTCTGCAGGGACGGAAACTGGCTGGTGAATGTGGGGCCGGACCGAAACGGAAAGCTGTCGGAAGAGGTAAAGAACCGGATGCGGGAGGTCGGAGCATGGCTGCGGGAATACGGCGAAGCCGTTTACGGCACCCGGGGAGGTCCTGTCGAGCCTGTGGATCATGTATACGGAACTACCTCAAAAGGGAATAAGATCTATCTGCACGTGCTGGATGTGAAAGAATGCTCCGGACTGAGGATTCCGCTTACCGGGTACGGTATACAGAATGTGACGGCGTTTCACGGGAATCCGGTTCCATTTTTGCAGACGAACGAGGGCTTTTCTGTGAATCTGGAAGGGTTTGACGGGAAACAGCCGGATACGATCCTGACGATCGCGCTGGACCGTGAGGTGGAAAAGCCTCAGGCGGCGGACGTTTATTTTACAGGAAAGGAATGACCGGCGGTATGCCGGCCTGGAAATTTAAGGATAAATATGCCGAATATTGTCAGAACTGCCGTTTCCGGCAGGAGTTTATATACAGGAAGAAGGAGAGGGCGATATGCGCTATGGAGTCGCTTATTATCCGGAGCACAAAACTCCGGAGGATCTGGAACATGATCTGGAGCTTTTGATCAGTTCCGGAATTAACACTGTCCGTATGGGAGAATTTGCCTGGTGCCGCATGGAACCGCGGGAAGGCGTGTATGACTTTGACTGGCTGGAATACGTTGTCGGCCGTCTCGGCGAAGCCGGAATTAGAAGCATCCTCTGCACTCCTACGGCCTGCCCGCCCGCCTGGCTGGTCTACCGGTATCCTGAAGTCCTCTACGTGGACAATCGCGGTGAAAATCGGCCCTTCGGCGGACGCCGTTTTTACTGCTATAATAATGAGGTTTACCGGAAGTACTCCGCCCGGATTACAGAGGAAATAGGAAAACGCTTTGGCCGAAACCCGTATGTTTACGGCTTTCAGATCGACAACGAGCCTGCTCAGGAGGCCTCCGGCCGCTGCTGCTGTCCGGTGTGCCGGGAAAAATTCCGAAAATGGCTCCGAAAAAAATACGGTACGATCGAGGAATATAATCGGCGAAGCGGAAGTATTTTCTGGGGGCAGGAATATGAGTCCTTTGACCAGATACAGATCCCGGTGAATACCATTGAGACCGGGGCTGTGCAGGCTCTTCCGCTGTACTACGAGAATCCTTCTCTGCGGCTGGAATTCGAGCGTTTTGCCAGCGAATCTCAGATTGAATACCAGAATATACAGGAAGAGATTCTGCATCGCTGGTCCCGCCGGCCGGTGACGACAAACGGAACGGGGCTGGCTACCAACAGCATTGATTATTATGAAAGCACCAGAACTCTGGACTGCTACGGTTTCGATTACTATCCGGGGCTGCGGGATGCGCGGATTGATTCTTTTCCCTATGCTTTCGCGCGGGGGATCAGGGACGGAGCGCCCTTCTGGGTAATGGAATTTATGTCCGGCGGCGGTCATAAATTCGGCGGGACCGGGCGAGTGCAGCCAAATCCGGGCGCATTGCAGCAGGCAGTGGTCCACTCTCTGGCACATGGGGCGGAGATGATGCTGCACTTCCAGTTCAGAACGTTTCCTTTCGGGGCCGAACAGCTCAATTATGCTATCGTGGATATGGACGGCGTACCGCGCCGCAGATACCGGGAAATGAAGGATACTGCTGCGCTGCTGAAGAAACTGGAGCCTCTCGGGAAAGCGGGTTTTGAGAACAAAGCGGCCATTTGTGTGGATTATGCGGTTCATTGGGCGCTTCGCATCAAACCTGTAAACGATCCGGATTTTCGCTATCTGGATTATGCGGGAAGATTGTACCGGATCTTGGAAGAGCAGGGCTGCAATGCGGATGTTATCAGCTACGGCGCCGATTTTTCCAAATACAGGCTTCTGATTCTTCCGGCCGCTTTTATTCTGGAAGAAGACAAACGGGAAAAATTCCGGAACTTTGTGGCGGAGGGCGGCATCCTGCTGGCAACTTTTCTGACTTCTGTAAAAAACGGCGACAACGTGGGTTATACTGATATCCTTCCGGCAGGGCTGACCGGCCTTTTCGGCGCCGAAGTACAGGAGGTGGAGCCGATTCTCTGCCGGAATCATAATCAGGTCCGCTTAAATTTGGACGGCGAGGAATTTGTCAGTACCGACGGTATGTGGTGCGACCTGCTTGAGGGAAGCGCAAAGGCCCTTGGAACCTATGAATCAGATTATAAAAAAGGCTCCATGATCATCAGCGAAAACGCTTACGGAAAAGGAACGGCCTGCTATCTGGGAACTGACCTGGAAGAAGAAGCTCTGGGCGCGCTGCTTCGTTATCTTTGCCGAAAGAGCGGAATCCGGAGAAACGCGGTGAAGGCCGGAGGACGTCTGGAAGTAACGCGGCGGATTCTGGACGGCGAAGAGTATTACTTTGTATTTAATTTCACGGCGGAGGATGCGGCTGCGGAGACGGAAGTCCCCATGTACGATTATCTGAAGGGATGCGTTTACGAAAAGGAAATACCGATGAAACGGAACGGTTTTGCGGTATTGCGGAGAATGTCATGAGAAGAGAAGCAGAGTTTATAACACGTGTGGTCTGCACGCCGGACGGAAAAAAAAGGGAACCCGGCATGTGTATCGTGAACAGAGAGACCTGTCCGGAGGTACTTTTCCTGCCAGGGCAGGAGGCGGAGCGGCTGACATTCGAAAAGGACGGTAAAGAGCTGCTGACCCAGACCGGCTATGAGTTTGAACCCAGAGGGATTTTTAAATATGAGACAGAAGGGGGAACGGCGAAGATTGTCACCCGGAAAACTATCGATGGGGAACGCTCCTTTCTGGAAGATTCGGCTGCCGTCAAAATCGGGGACACATTTTCCGGAAGAATCACCTTTGAAATTACCGGAGGAGAGGCCATTTATGGTCTTGGACAGCAGGAAAGAGGAATTTACAATTATCGGAACGTAAGAGAATACCTGTATCAGAACAACATGAAAATTCCCATGCCGGTGCTGCTGTCTTCGAAGGGGTACGCCATTCTGTTCGACGCAGGGTGCCTGATGATCTATGAGGAAAAAAACAACAGGATAACGGTGACCCTTGACGCGGCTGATCAGATCGCATATTATCTGATCACGGGTTCAGATTTTGATGAACTGATTCATGGAATTCGCACGCTGACCGGAAAAGCCGTGATGCTTCCCAGATGGGCTTTCGGCTATGTGCAGTCGAAAGAGCGCTATGTGTCCCAGGAGGATATCCTGCAGACGGCCGGGGAGTTTAAGAAACGGGGAATACCGGTTTCCTGTCTGGTTCTTGACTGGCAGTCCTGGGAGCCCGGCAGATGGGGAAACAAGATCGTGGATAAAGAACGATTTCCGGATCTGAAGGGAATGACGGATGCCCTTCATGATGCCGGGATTGCTTTCATGATTTCAATCTGGCCCAATATGAACAAAGGGTGCCAGGATTATCAGGAGATGCTGGAAGCAGGTGCGCTTCTGGCCAACCTTTCTACCTATGACGCCTTTAATAAAAAGGGACGCGATCTGTACTGGAAGCAGTGTGAAAGAGAATTGGCGGCAGGGGGCTGCGATGGCTGGTGGTGCGATTCTACGGAACCCTTTACGCCGGACTGGAAAGGGACTGAAAAACCTTCTGAAGAAGAGCGGTACGAGCTGGCGAAGGGGGAACTGACCCGATATTTTGACGCGCGGGAGGCGAATCACTATGCGCTGGTTCACGCGAAGGGAATTTATGAGAACCAGACTGCGGCGGGCATTCACAAGCGCGTGCTGAACCTTACCCGGTCGGGTTCCATTTCCATTCAGCAATACGGAGCGGTTCTTTGGTCGGGTGATATTATGGCCACCTGGGAGGTTTTCCGGCGGCAGGTAGCGGAAGGACTGAGCATAAGCATGTCGGGAATTCCCTACTGGACGCTGGATATTGGCGCTTTTTTCACGGGATATCTGAACGGATACAGAAAAATGAGCGGAAATCCCGACGCTGTATCTCCCTGGTTCTGGAGCGGACTGTTTGAGCGGGGTGTCGGGGATAAAGGATACAGAGAACTGTATACCCGGTGGCTTCAGTTCGGAACCTATCTGCCCGTGATGCGCTCGCATGGCACAGACACGCCCAGAGAACCCTGGAACTTCGGTGAGAAGGGTACGATCTACTATGATACGATTACGGCCTATATATGGAAACGCTTTCAAATGCTTCCGTACACCTATTCCCTTGCGTATAAAGTGGAGACGGAGGATTATACGATTCTTCGAAGCCTGATGTTCGACTTTGCGGCGGACGCAAATGTCAGAGAGATGTCAGGAGAATTTCTGTATGGTCCGTTTTATCTGGTTCGTCCGGTGACGGAACCCATGGAGTACGGCCCCGAGGATACTTATCTGGGGAAACCGCAGATCTGTACGGTTTATCTTCCTGAAGGCGCAGACTGGTATCAGGAGAATACAAAGACGTATTTTCACGGAGGACAGAATGTGACGGTAGATGCGCCGATATCCTGGCAGCCGGTGTTTGTGCGGGCGGGGGCGATTCTGCCTGTTTCCACGACCGGTGAAAAGAGCGGGACAGCAGATACGCTGGAGATCTATGAGGGAGCCGACGGAACGTTCGTGTGCTATTTTGATAACGGGAAAGATTATGCTTACAGAAATGGGGAGTATGCGGCGGTGCCGATGCGGTACAGTGATGAGAAAAAGGAACTGGTGATCGGGGATATGCAAGGAAGATATTCCTGCCCCGGGCATTATCAGGTGAAATTTTTCCGAAGGGATGGAAGCGTGAAGATCACCGGGGCAGATTATGAAGGAAGAGAAACTGTGATTCTTTTGAACTGACGCCGAAAGACGGGACAGCAGAAAAGCAGGGAAAGGCGAAAAGCGGAAAAAACCGGAGAAACAGAAAAACCCCGGGAAACCTCCCGCGGGTATCAGGGCGGCCCGGGCCGCCCTTGCTGCAGATTTTCCGGCAGAACCGGCGGAATCCGGAACTTCACCCGGAACCCGCAGCCGTCTGCTCCGCCGGACAGATAAAGCCTGGACGATTCTCCAAACACCAGTTTCAGCCGGGTGTTTACATTGGAAAGGGCAAATCCGCTGTCTTCGCGCTGCTCCAGCACAGGCCGGGCCAGTTTTTCTTCCAGGGAGGCCAGAGCTTCTTCAGAGATGGGAGCGCCGTTGTTTTCTATGGAAAATTCCAGCTGCTTCCGGCCGTCTTCCCGGATAAGACGGACAGACACAGTCAGAAGATTATCGTTGCGTTCCGGTACAAGTCCGTGGGTAAAATAATTTTCGATCAGAGGATGCAGGGTATTTTTCGGAATCCCGTAAATTCTGGCTGCATTGTCGATAAAGAATTCATACTCAAAGTTTCCGAAGCGGTACATATACAGATTAATCAGGTTTTCGCAGAGATTCAGCTCTTCCGTGATGGTAACGTACAGATTCCTTCGGGTCTGGTTCCGGTACATTCTGGAAAGCAGAAGAATCATCTGAGAGGCGTCCGCACAGCGGCCCTGAGTGATCTGAACGCGGATCTGCTCCAGGGTATTGTAGAGAAAATGAGGATTTATGCTGGCCTGCATGGCATAAAGTTCCTGCTTTTTCCGGGTGATTTCGGAGAGGTACGCTCTTTCTACATTCTGCTGGAGCTCATCGCACATGCGGTTAAAACTCAGAATGATCTGCGTGAATTCGTCATTGTTCTTCGGAACGGGAAGACGGTAATCCAGCTTATTCTGACCGATCCGTCCCATACCTGTCTGGATCGCTTTGATCTTCCGGTCGGAGCGCCGCAGCGTTACCGCATAAAGCAGAACAGAGGTGAAACAGATCAGAGAGGCCAGAGCCGTCAGGATAAAACGGGGAGAACTCCTGGCGATTCTGGACGCGGGAATCCGGCAGAGGGTCAGATAATCATATTCGTCCACATTCCAGACGGAGGTGTAAAAGTAATCGGTTCCGTCGGACTTCAGATTTCCGGAGGCGGGAAACTCATCCGGAAAATTCCGGAGGCCCCCGTCTGCCGGGGCCTGATAATTTCCGTCTGAAGAATACAGGATATTCTGATTACGGTCAATGATCAGAAAGAGAGCGCCCTCATCCAGGTGAGTGGAAGTAATGGAATCGGAAAATTCGGAAGTCGTATAAAGCAGAATTAACTGGCCCAGAGGGAGCACCGACGTTCCCCGATAGTCGAAAAGGGTGCTGCACAGCCCGTAAACGTGGTCGGAAGGCTTTTCGTATTCAGGGCTGAGAGATTCCAGCTGCGTGTCCGAAAGCACCTGGAGCCGGTAGGGAGTAAAGGTAACTCCGGCGGTGAGGGTCAGGGGAATGGAGGCCAGCGTGTCGTAGACCGGGCTGTACTGGAAAAGCCGCCCGTTCCCGGTCCGCAGCAGAATACCGCGGCAGTGAGAATCATACTGGCAGATTTCCCGCATCATCTGAATGATGGAATAGCTGACCGAGGATACGGACAGGTTTCGCTCCCTGTAGAGACGGCTGAGGGTCTGGTAGCGGGAAGTGCTGGAAAATACAGGGGTCAGAGCGCTGGTCAGATTGGCTTCCTTGGAAGACAGGATCGAAGAGAGAGCATTTAATTCGATGTCGTAATTCTTGAGGTATTCGGCGCGCTGGCGCTGTTCGATCAGGCTGCCGCAGAAGATGAACAGGGTGATGGTCGCCGTGCACACGATCGCGATGCAGAACAGAAGCATCCGGGAATAATAACCGGAAATTATTTTTTTTATCATACGTATACCTCTTCGGCTGGAAAATCAGAGTGTCTGGTTAGTAAAAAAAGTATAGCAAAGGAGAAATGAAAAAGCAAGGAGGATGAGCTATTGAACAGCAGCAGGAAAAAAACGTCTGCGGTGCTGCTCTGCCTTTCCGCTTTTCTGATTGCCGGCTGCAGCGGAACCGCTTCGCCTGGAGTTGAGACCAGAGATGACGAGGCTGTGATCCGGGCATACATCCAGCAGGCCGTTACCACGGAATCGGGAATCTGGGAGGGCTGGGCGGCGCAGAAGCTCTATGAGGATACCGGGATACGGGTAGATTTTCAGCCCACTGGGTCGGAGGTGGAACAGAAGCTGAAGCAGTACATTGCAGCGGGAACTCTGCCGGATATTTTAGGATTCCGGAATCTGGAACAGGCGCAGATGGCCATGGATGCCGGGCTTTTGCTGCCGCTGAGCGATTATCAGGAGTTACTGCCGTCCGTTTTTGAGACGGAAGTATACAAAAAAGCTGTTTCCTATACAAGAGAGCAGGCCAGTGGAGGGAGAGGGCACCTGTTTATTGTGCCGGTTTCGATCGGGCCGGCTTCCTATAATTCCTATAACTGGCTGCCGATGCTGCAGTGGGATGCTTACAGGAAGGCGGGTTTTCCACGGATCACCACTCTGGAGGATTATCTGGACGCGGCGGAACAGATGACAAAGGTAAAGCCTTTTACAGAAAACGGAGAAAAAGTATATGGATTTTCATTGTTTTCCGACTGGGATAAATATTCCGCGATGGAAATCGCCACCTTGTCCTTTTTTTATGGAATCGATACAGAGTATGTGTCTCCGCTGATGGAAACGGACGTAATCACTTTGAACATGCGGTCCATACTGGAAGACGACAGTTTTTACCGGAGAGCACTTCATTTTTATTTCGAAGCGAACCAGAGGGGGCTTCTGGATCCGGATTCGCGGACGCAGACCTACAGCAATCTGGAAAAAAAGTACAGCGAAGGCCGCATCCTGTTTTCCTGTTTTTCATGGCTGACCGGAACATACAACGACGTCATCTCCGGTCATGTGAATAATGCCGAAGCGCCGGATGGTTTTGCCTGCGTTCCGGCAGATGATATGAAAATCTATGAAGCGCCGGATCAGACAATCGGAAGAAACTGGTATCTGGCCGTCTGCAGCAATACAAAATATCCGGAAAAAGCCTGTGAATTTCTGAACTGGCTTTACGACCCGGAGGTGGAAGCTTATTTATATAACGGCCCGGAGGGAATTACCTGGGAATATGATGAGAATGGGGAACCCTGCGTGACGGAAGAAGGCTGGAATATCATAAACAACAAATACGAAGATCTGATGCCGGAAGAGGCAGGAGGCGGATGTTTTCAGGATTCTGTTGATTTTCTGAATTCTCTTGGACTGCAGGCATCCACAGTTATGGATAACGGCTATACCATCTGCTATCGTTACTGGCCGTCCACCCGGGAAAGAAGCGTCACGCTGCTGCAGCGGGAGGTGAACGAAATGCTGGGAGCGGATACGATCGCGGAATATCTCAGCCGGAATGATATGATTGCGAAATCCACGATGGCGGTCAATATGATGCCGGTGGTTTCCGATGAACGGAAGATTAAAGCCGAAGCCATTGGCGAGATCGTGCGGGAGATCTCCTGGAGAATGGTTTATGCAGAAGACGAAGAGGAATTTGATTCCCTGTGGAAAAGTATGCAGGCGCAGGCGGAGGAGCTTGGCATAGAGCAGGTGGAAACGTTCTACCAGAACGCCTGGAAGAAGGCGCTCCGGTTTGTGTCGGCTTATGAATAAATCCGGAAGAGAAGGACAGGCATAAATATATGCGGGATCTGCTTCCGGGATTCTGGAAAAACAGGAAGAAAAAAGGTGAAGCGAAAAAATGAGACAGGCGGAGTTTGATACGTCTCTGAGAGATTCTCAGGGAACGGAGGTTGTTCCCGTAAAAGCAGAAGATTTTGATCTGGATGCTTATGCGGAGTATGAAGAAAGTCTTCTTGAAAAGAATAAAAGGTTTGCGGAGGCGGAACAGGGACTTCTGGTATACCGCAGAGTGCGAGCCAATGGAGTTTTTTTTGACAGGTGCAGGGATTACAGGGAATCTCTGGAGCTGCAGCTGGGAGCGCTTAAGGCGGGCATGTCTTACAGAATGGATATTCCTAATTTCCTGGAACCGTGGTACGGGATCGGTTATATTGCGTCCTGCTTCGGCAGCGGCTACCAGTGGCTTCCCGGGCAGGCTCCTGCTGTACTGCCGCGTTTTTCCAGCGTCAGAGAGCTTTTGAATTCTGATTTTATTCCCATTGCCCGGTCGCCGGAAGGAAAGCGCCATCTGGAAATGATTGAGTATTTTATGGACAGGACGAAAGGAAAAGTTCCGGTGTCTTTCAGTGATGTGCAGTCTCCTTTGAATATGCTTACCTATCTCCTTCCCGTGACGAATCTGTTTCTGGAAATTTATGATGATCCGGCGGGGGTGAAAAAGGCGGCGAAGCTGTGTGCGGATCTGCTGAAAGACTTTCTTATGGAGCAGAAAAAGCTGATCGGCAATGCGCTGGCATATCCGGGGCATGGATTTGCCAGCAGCCGGGCGTTTTCCGGACTGGGTCTTAGCAATGATACTTCCATTATGCTTCAGGAAGAAGACTACACGGATATTTTTAAGGAACGGGATGAGGAGCTTGGAGATGCTTTCGGCGGAATCGCCTATCATTCCTGCGGGGTGTGGGAGAAAAAAATTGAAATGGTGAAAAGCTACCGGAATATTTTTATGGCGGACGGCGCGTTTACCATTGAGACGGATCCCGCGCCCAATCGGCCGGAGATTTTTGCCGGGGGATTCCAGGGCACCGGAATTATCTTAAATGCCAGAGCAGTAGGAAATGCGGAAAACAGCTTTACAGCTTTGAAACAGCTGTGGAGGCCAAAACAGAAGCTCATTGCCGTGACCTACTGCAAAACGCCTCAGGAGCAGGAAATACTGTATGAACGGCTCCATGAAATGGAGGGGAAAACGTATGAATTATGATATAACCTTTCACCCTGGCTGGTGGCATGAAAATGCCGGCGTTGATTTTACCCGGGAATTTTTCGATGATCCGGAATACCGGATGGAATGCGATATCCGAATGAGGAGAATTTTATACGATCGTTTCGGGGAATATGGCCTGGGAGAAAAAAGACCGGAAAAAAGGCCGCTGCTGGGGACCGACCTGCTGGCGGCGGGATACCTGCTGTCGGAGCTCATGGGGTGCCGGATTCTTTATGAACAGGATAATTCCCCTCAGGTGATCTGTATGAATCTGGATGAGGATTCCATTGATGAAATCAAAGCTCCGGATCTGGACGCCAGCGGGGTGTGGGCCAGGACTCAGAAACAGATCGATTATCTGAAGGAGCATTACGGGCATGTGGAAACTTTTGTGAATCTTATGGGAATCCAGAATATTGCTTTGGATCTGATGGGACAGGACCTGATGGTTTCTTATTACACTGCGCCGGAAAAAGTGGACAGACTGCTGGGAGAAATTACAAAGCTTTCTATTGATGTGGGAAAACGTTTTAAGGAGTTATCTGATGATATTTCCGGTGGGGTGACGGCGATCGTGCGCCGGACGAAGCCGGAAGTGTATCTGACTTCCAATTGTTCTGTGGAGATGATTTCGAATGATCTTTACGAAAAGTTTCTTTTAAAATACGACCAGAAACTGGCCGATGCATTTGGCCCCTTCGGCGTGCATCACTGCGGCAGAAGCATGGAGCATGTGACGGAGGGCTACAGTAAGATCAGAGGACTGGTTTTCGCGGAGGTTGGGGCGTTTTCGGATTTGCGGGCAGTCCGGGCAAAACTGCCGGGCGTATTTTTAAATGCGCGATACAGTCCGGTGAGACTGATGAATGCTTCAGATTCGGAGATCCATGAGGAAGTGGAGGCCCTTGTAAAAAACGGTCAGGAAAATGAAAAGAATTTTTCCGTTTCCTGCGTGGGAATCGACAAATACGTACCGGATAAGCAGATTCTCAGCTTTCTAGACGCCTGCCGGTCCGGAGGTCTTTCATAAAGGTTCTCCTATTCGGCTGCAGATACAGACGGCGCTTATGGGAATATCCATGTTGTTTACTGTGTTTCCGGGAATCTTTTCCTACTGGGCAGCAGGCCATGCCATCGAGAACAATTACCAGGAGGATTTTTCCTGCAATGCTTCTTGCAGGGGAATGCGCCATGATTTATGGCGAACCGGGCCGGTGATCCGGTGGACAGCGCCGCCCTGGCGGAGGATGTGGCAGAATCCGTAAAAAGGGGTGCGGCAATGTGTCATCTGTACTGCCGCAGGCCGGACGGGAGTCTTACGCCGGATATCAGTTATATAATGGAGTGTTTTAGCTTACCTGTCCGATTATAGAAAATATGGGAGGGACTGTCTTTCGACAGTCCCTCTGAACTTCTTTCTTGCAAACTGATCTGCAGTCCGATTTTGATCCGGTAAGCTGCATTTTTCTTTTTAGGTTCCGTGTCTTATTTTTCTGTGATTTTGGGTTCTATGGAATTTTCCCGTAATAAGTGTTCCAGTTCCTGCAATTTTTTCTTTGTTTCCTGCAGTTTGTTTTCAGAAGCCTGCAGTTTGCTTTCAGATGCTATGCGCATCTGGTGCTCTTTTTCTGCTTTACTTTCGGATGCTATACGCATCTGATGTTCTTTTTCTGCCCTTCTCTGTGCTTCCAGTCTTAGCCGGCGTTCTTCCTGAATATCCATTTTTTCCGCGTTTGCAAACAGGACTCCCATTCCGTTTTCCTCCAGCAGGTTCATCATCTCCTGTGCTTTGTTTACTTCAAGGTTCATTTTCATAAATAATGACCAGAGGACGTTTCGGCAGACCCATTACAAGACCCATACCGTTCTGCTTCCCTTCCAGTTTTTTATTCGAATAGTCGTGCAGACGCACCACCCGGTAAGAAAAATCAGGTATGTATTCCTGCAGAGATTCTGTGCTCTGAATTCGGTCTGCCAGGTGCAGGTCCGCTGTCCATCGTGCTTTCCCCTCATAATATACAACAGGGAAGATGGTCCGCAGAGCCAGCAGTCTGCGGGAATAGATAGCGTGACCTCATTATATTCGTATAACAGCAGAAAAGCAATGAGGAATTTTTGGGAGATTGGGTGAAGCTCCCGATATACCCAAGTCCCGTGCGGGACATTCTGCAGATCAGTACATAATCGAAAAACGGCGTGCGCAGAGGGAGGCAGGACGGGAAATCATAAGACAGAGGTAGATTTCTTTACATTTGAGTGGTACAATGATAAACGTTGAATGGACGACTGTTCGGCAAATCAAAATTTAGTGAGGTACGGATGAATGAAAAAATCTGTATTTTTGGGGATGCTGGCCTCGCTTTTCTTTGCGGCCACCTTTGTGCTGAACCGCAGCATGAATCTGGGCGGCGGCTATTGGATGTGGAGTGCCAGTCTCCGTTACCTGTTCATGCTGCCCATGACCTGGGCGCTGGCGAAGCATCGCGGTGGCGCCGGCGCTGTGCTGAGGGAGGTCAGGGCGAATCCTGCCCCCTGGCTGCTGTGGAGTACGGTGGGCTTCGGGCTGTTCTACGCGCCGCTGACCTGGGCATCCGTGTACGGAGAAAGCTGGTTCGTAGCGGCCACCTGGCAGTTGACCATCGTAGCTGGAATCCTGCTGACGCCGCTGTTTGGGAAAAAGATCCCTGGAAAGAATCTGGCCTGTTCCGGCGTGATCCTGCTGGGGGTATTCCTATTGCAGGCGGCGCACTTCCGCACCATGCGGCTGGAGGGAACGCTGCCGGCGCTGGTGCTGATTCTGATTGCGGCTTTCTCCTATCCTCTTGGGAATCGGAAGATGATGGCCTGTTGTCCCGCGGAGTTCTCGACCTTCCAGCGGGTATTTGGTATGACCCTTTGCAGTATGCCTTTCTGGCTGCTGATAAGTGGGATTGCTCTGGCGAGTCACGGCCTGCCTTCGGCGGAGCAGGCTGTACAGGGCTTCACAGTGGCGCTCTTCTCTGGCGTCATCGCCACATTGCTCTTCTTCGAGGCCACGAACCTTTCCAGGCATGACGCCCGGCAGCTTGCCATGGTGGAGGCAACCCAGTCGGGTGAAGTGCTGTTCACGATCCTGGGCGGCGTGCTGTTTCTGGGAGACAGCCTGCCCACCATGGCTGGCTTCGCTGGGATTGCGCTTATTGTAGCAGGTATGGCCGCTAACAGCTTCGCTGCCGCAAGATAGGATGGCAGCGGCTATGAGCTGTGCAGGCTCATAAAGCCCGATCATCCTGATATGCTGGTGATCTTTCTGACCGCCAACGATCAGGAAAGATCAGACATCATCCGGCTGAAGACAGAAAAAGCTTACCTGTCCGATTATGGAAAATATGAGAGGGACTGTCTGTTCGACAGTCCCTCTGAACTTCTTTCTCACAAACGGAT
>CANQUG010000025.1 GCA_947626985.1 uncultured Lachnospiraceae bacterium
ACCATGTTTTTGCCGGCAGGGATTGGGAGATGTCTTGTTATTGGAGACACGATATTATTGAAGATAAGATGCTAAAAAGATTGTGAAACTCGTTTATGAAAATTCGACAGCTTTCAGAACCCGTCTGCAGTTTCCGCCACTGCGACCTCTTCCCCCTTCCTCACCGCTATCTCTCCGCCGTCATTTTTCCCTGCGAACAATTCTCTTCGAATACGAATGGCCCCCTTCTGAAACAGCAGAAGAATAGTGGAGCCTCCGAACTCAAAATATCCCTTCTCCTCACCGGCCTTTACCCTGCTTACTCCCGGGAAGCGCCGGTGATTCCGGATCCTCCCCACAAGCATAGCGCCGATCTCCATCTGAACCATCAGTCCGAACGTCTCTGTCCGGATCACCTGATACTCCCTGCTGTTCTGAGCAAAAACAGGAAAGGTTTCAAGAGCGACGGGCCTGACACAGTGCAGCTTCCCGGAGATTTTTCTGTGCCGCAGCACGTCCCCCTCCGCCGCATAGCAGTATCTGTGGTAATTGGCCGGAGTAAGGCGGAAAATCAGTGCTGTGCCATCCGTGAATTTCCCGGCGAGCTTCGGGTCTTTTAAAAGCTCCTCCAGAGAAAACCCGGTGTGTTTTACTGCAAAAACCGTGTTTTTTTGAATGGGAATCACCGACAGAAATCCGTCGCAGGGGCTTATAAGCCCGTCCGGAGTTTCGCCGGCGTCATCCTCCTTCCTTTTTCTGATAAAGAAATCATTGAAGGAAGAAAAGCCGCCTTCCGGAATCTGAATATCGCTCATGTCAATATGATATTTCCTTATATAATAAGGAACGAGTCCCCGGGACAGTCCCGAGGACAGAAAGCGTGCCGCGGCATCCGACACTTTTTTGCCCGTCAGAAGCTTCAGAACAGCTCTTCCGGGAACGGTTCTGTATAAAAATGTTATCAGAAAAGATTCTTTCATACCGCATCCCATCCCATAAACAGCAGAAGTGCAATCATTTCGAGAATTCCAAGGAGAATAATTCCTATTTTTCCCACGGCTCCCGGTTTTTTGATTTCCACAGGCGCCAGATATCCGGCTCCCATGATCAGGAGATGAATGGGAAAACAGATGGTGCTTCTGCAGATTCTGTAATCATACATCAGATAAACCGCCGGCAGAGTTACGGCGACAGTCGTTACGGGAACTCCCAGATAGCCCTTTCTTTTTTCGGTGGTCTGCTTTTGCCTTTCCTCCTCCAGCACATTGAAATAGGCCAGCCGGATCAGCGCGCATAAAACAAACAGCGCGGCGATCATGCCCACGTATGTATTTTCCTCGGATATCATATAAACAAAAAGTCCGGGCAGGACCCCGAAGCTCACCAGATCGCTGAGAGAATCGATCTGGATGCCGAACCGCTTTTCCATGTCTGTCCGCATCTTCGTGGACGCCACCATTCCGTCAAACATATCGCAGACTCCCGCCGCCATAAGACAGCAGACGGATTCCCAGTACTGCCCGTGCAGCACACAGAGAATGCCGAAAAAGGCAAACAGCATTCCCAGGTAAGTCAATATCACTGTATAATCATAAAATCCGATCGGTTTCTTTTTCATGTTATTCCCCCATTCCACATCAGGTATTATATTCTCAGCATTTTGAAGCCGTCCCGTCTTTGCGCTCCCACAGGCCGGCTGCGGAAAAACATTTATTTTATCAGTCCGAATCCCAGACTGTAGGCCAGAATGCACCAGGGCTTTCCCAGTATGATGATCCAGATGAATTTCCGGGCGTTCATTTTCATCAGGCCGGAAAAATAGCATAAAAAGTCGTCCGGAAACAGAGGGAGCAGCGTTGCGACGAAAAGAAAGAGACCGTAGGAGCCGCTCTTTTCGATTCTTTTGCTCCATTTTTCATACTCTTTTCTGGGAAACAGGGCAAGTATGATATCGATTCCGTACTTTCTTGCAAGAAAATAGGCAATGACGGAACCCACGCTGATGCCGATATAATTGCACCAGAATCCCACCATACTGCCGAACACGACGGCTCCCGCCGCGCATCCCAGGTACCCGGGCACCACAGGCACCACCACCTGAAAAATCTGAAAGGCGGTGAGGAACAATGGCGCCGCGATCCCGTAGCCTTTCATATAATTCTGTAAAGCTTCCACCGAGTCGAACTTCTCCTGAAGAAGCAGTTTCACAAAAATGCAGATCATGAGAAGGAAACCTGCCGCTGCCAGTAATTTTATTTTTTTGCCCATACAGATTTCACCTCCATATTCTGTTCTCACGACGCCTTTTCTTCCGGAAGTTTTCCAGACTGCACACGGCTTTTGCGTACCGCCGGGAAAAACCGCTCTTCTGTACAAAGAAATAGCTTCCCTCGGCGAGAAGAATTCCTGCGATCACATCGATCCAGACATGCTGCCTGGTAGTGAGCGTGGAGATACATACGCTGACTGTTATCAAAAGAGAAGCTGTCTTATACCATCCGGGTATTTTTTTATTATCTCTCACCGCGATAAAGCAAAGCCAGCTGGTGAGACAATGAATGGACGGAAACAGGTTGTCCGCCGCGTCCAGGCGGTAAACCAGTCTCATCAGATTATCCCACACAGAATTTCCTTCTATTGCAGGTCTGGTATTCGTCGTAGGGAATACCAGAAAACACAGAAGACAGACCAGCTTGGCCGCAAAATCCGCGCTGATAAAACGAAAGGCTTTTTCCCTGTCCTGCCGGCATCCGATGATATAATTCACCACCCAGAACACATAGCATCCCAGATATATGATCACGGTCCATGGTACAAAGGGAATCCGCTCATCCAGTCTGCCTGAAAGATTATAATGAACCCTGCCTGTCGTCAGCAGTCTGGAACCGTTGTATGCCAGCGCATTACAGGCCAGGGAAAGCAATATCGGTATCCGCATAATCTCCGGTATGATATTCCGCTTTTCTTTCATCCGATCCCCCCTTCCGTTTTTTTCTATTATAGCGTATAGTTCTTAACCCTTTCATTAAATTTTCTTAATTTTTTCTAAATTTTCCGGTAAGAGAATCGTACAGGACGCCTGCGAAGTCTGCAAAAATAAGAAAATCTTTACGGTTGCGGAATAGAAGAGGGTATGCTAAGATTACTTATCAGAAAAAAGCCGGCGGCACATGCGCCGGATCCGGAGGATGACATGGTAAAGCCAGAAAAGGGAAAAAGAATATCGAAAACGGACGCTTATCTGAACTGCGCGGAGATCTTCGCCTACAGGAGCACCTGTCTGAAGAGGCGGTACGGTGCCGTGATCGTAAAAGACGATGTGGTGATCTCCACGGGGTATAACGGTTCTCCCAGAGGACTGGACAACTGCTGCGATCTGGGCGTCTGTCCCCGGATAAAACGCGGCATGCATCTGGGCGAGGGTTATGAAATCTGCCGTGCCATTCATGCGGAGGAAAACGCACTCCTGAACTGCTCCCGCCAGCAGACCATCGGAGCAGATCTTTATCTCACCGGCATCAACCCGGAGGATAATTCCATCCACAGGGCCAAACCCTGCCCTCTCTGCGCCCGGAACATCATCCAGGCGGGAATCCGGAATGTGTATCTGCGGACAGGCGAGGGAGCGGATAATTATGAAGTGATCGCTGCCGGGGATCTGGAATGGTACAGACATGAGGAAAAGTGAATGTTTGTTCCGGAAGAAGGATTCCCTGCGTCTGAGGGAATGATCAGCATGGAAGGAGGAACGCAATGACAGCCAATGAGTATCAGAAGCTTGCCATGACGACGCTGAACAGGGAACTGAGCAGGAAGGACGTTCTCATCAACGGCGTTATGGGCCTCTGCGGGGAGGCGGGGGAAGCCATCGACATCGTGAAAAAGCATCTGGCCCAAGGGCATGAGCTGGACAGGGAGCACCTCATCGGGGAACTGGGGGATATCGCCTGGTACCTGGCTGAGACGGCCATGGCTCTGGACGTGGATCTGGAAGAGGTGCTGAGAAGAAATATAGAAAAATTGAAGAAGCGGTATCCGGAAGGCTTTGACCAGGAAAGATCCGTTCACAGAGAGGAACAGGACCCTTCTGAGTAATGTCCGTATATAACGGACATATATGCTTTTCATCTTTGCAGCAGAGACAAAAACAGGATATGCATGTTTTCAAGCAGAATTTCATGTCGAAAATTGAAAAAATTTATTACGAAATCTTTACAAAAGGATAAAAATTTGGTATATTAGACGCATGGTAAATTCACAAACATGAAATATCTTTTGGAAGACCGGGAGAAAATAGTTACAGAGGTGGGAAGATGATGAAAACGATGAAGGGAAAGAAGTATACAGTGAAAAGAAGAATCCGTTTTCTGGCGGCGGCAGCGCTGACTGCGGCGCTGATCGGCGGGCAGGTGTATCCGGCCCTGGCTCAGAATGAGCAGGCGGAAACGGAAGTGATGAATGTGATACCGGAGAACATTACCATTGATGAGCCTGCGGCTCTGGGAGATGTTTCTCTGCCGGAGAGCGAGTACGGGACTCTTTCCTGGGCGGACCCGTCCTACGTGCCCTCCCTGAGAGTGGAATCCTGCGGGGTTATTTTCACTCCGGCGGAATCTGTGGACCTGTCCTGGATGTCGGGATGGGACGAGGAGGAAGGCGTCTGGAGAGGTACCGTGACCGTAGTGGTTACCAGTCTCGGAGAGCCTGAGGAGGATAGCGCCGGAGAAGCAGGAACAGAAACCGCCGGGGATTCGGGAAGCTTTTTAGAGAAGGCAGCTTCCGGAGAAGGCTCCGGTGAAAACGGCGGAGAATCCCCGGAGGAGTCAGCCGGAAATATGGAGGAATCCCCGGAGAATGCCGGAGACGGCGCTGCGACGGTGCAGGAGCCTGCCGGAGATCCGGAGAAATCTGCGGAAAAATCCGGCGGAGATACCGCCGTGTCCGGGGACACAGTCGCAGAACCCGGTGAAACGGACGGGGACAGCGGTGCGTCCGGTACAGAGGATAAGGAGAACAGTCAGAGCGGCCAGGAAGCAGACGGAAATACTCCCGAGGCCGGAGCCGACGACTCTCAGACAGGAGAGACCGGATCTGAAGGGGAGAGCGGATCTGCCCAGGACAGTGAAGGGACCGCGGACGGCGATTCTCAGGCTTCGGATCCCGAGAACAGCGGCACGGTTCCGGAAGCTTCTGACGGCGGGAACGCAGGAGCTGAGGACGCCGGGGAACCGGACAATATTTTTGACAGAACCCAGGCGGAGGCTGACGACCGCCCCATGACGGCGGAGGAGAACCTCACGGAGGAGGAACAGCTTGCCCGCGCGGCCGAAAATCATACCTGCGACGGAATCTATGTTTCCGGAATCAGTCTTCCCTGGTATGTGCAGTTCCGCGCCACGAGCGGAGAAACCTATGAGTTTGCCAATGAAAAGACCGCCAGTATTTTTAAATCCTATGAGCTTGAGCTGTGGGATCTGAAAAGCGGGACCGAGTATGAGATTCCGGAGGGAGAATATGTGAGCGTCACCGTTCCCGTAAAGGAAGGTTACGAATACACCGTGGAGCATATTCTGGACAACGGCGCAGTGGAAACGATCCTTCCCAGCGTGGAAGGGTCCACCATGGTTTTCAGCACCCATTCCTTCAGTCCCTTCGGCATCGCGGGAAGCAAGCCTGTAGTGGGAGACGACGTGACGGATAAAAACTATCCATCCACACCAACTCCAACTCCCACGAGAAGACCGGGAACCACCGCTGCACCCAGACCGTCCTCCTCGCCTTCCGGAGGAAACGGGAGCAGCACGCCGGATAAGGACAATGCCGGCTATACGAACAACGGAAACGGGAACAGCAGCGGCACCGCAGATAAAGATAATGCGGGCTATACGAACAACGGAAACGGAAGCAGCAGCGGCACAGTAGATAAAGATAATGCCGGCTATGCAGACAACGGAAACGGAAGCAGCAGCGGTACAGTGAGCAAGGACAACGCCGGCTATGCAGACGACAGTAATGACAGCAGCTCCTCGTCACGCGCCGTGGCCACAGGGGACAACACCCTGATTTATCCCTTTATCGTTCTGCTGGCTGCGGACCTTCTGCTGATCCTGGCAGTGATCGCGGTGAAAAAGAGAAGAGCACATTAAAACGGGTAACAGAGAGCTTGAATGAACAGGAGAATTTCATACCGAAGCCTGAATGAAAAAGCTCGCATGCAGGAATACCCGCAGAGCCCCTTCCATATATTTTCATATGGGAGGGGTATTTTTATGAGAGTTAAGGCCGTATTGAAATCACTTTTATTTTCCTATGCCGTCACCGGAATGTTTCTCCTGCTTCTGGCGTTCCTGTTATTCCGGTTTAACCTGGGAGAGGGGCCGGTGTCCGCGGGCATCCTGGCGATCTACGTGCTTTCCTGCCTTCTGGGAGGCTTTATGGCCGGGAAAACGGTGCGGAAGGACAAATATCTGTGGGGAGTCCTGGTGGGGCTCTGCTATTTTCTTCTGCTGGCGCTGGTCTCCTTCGCGGTGCAGAAAAGATGGGATATGAGTCCTGCTCACACAGTCACCACATTCCTGATGTGCCTGGGCGGAGGAACTCTTGGAGGAATGCTGTCATAAGCGAAAAAAAAGCTTTTAAATTGAAAAGTTTTATGCTATACTATGCAAAGACTGATATACATAAGGAGGATGCGCTATGGAACATATTAAGACATTAAATACAAAGAACCTGCAGAACACATTGAAGAAGGGCGGATGCGGCGAGTGTCAGACATCCTGCCAGTCAGCCTGCAAGACATCCTGCACTGTGGGAAATCAGAGCTGCGAGCACAAATAGAACGCCGCTTCAGGGTGAACATATAAGCAGCGGGAGAAAAACCGCTGCTTATTCTTGTACTGAGATATTCCCATCTGCGGGACCCTTCGTCCCCGGCGGCCGGAGGGCCCCGCAGATGGAGAATCAATTATATAAATGCCACAGGAAAGGATTTCGATAAGATGAGTCTGATACACAGATATCAGAACAATGGCTATAACATTGTTCTGGATATTAACAGTGGATGTATCCATCTGGTGGATGACGTGACCTACGAGGTTCTTCCTCTTATGGAAGAAGGACTGGGAAGCCAGGAGATTACAGAAAAGCTCAGCGGACGTTTCTCTGCGGAAGAAATCGGGACTTCCCTGTCAGAGTGCACTAAACTAAAGGAAGAGGGGATGTTATTTACCAGAGACGTTTACGAGAACGCCGTTTCGGAGTTCTCCGGACAGAGGCAGACGGTGGTGAAGGCCCTGTGTCTGCATATTGCCCACGACTGTAATCTCGCCTGCCGCTACTGTTTTGCGGAGGAGGGAGAATATCACGGAAGACGGGCGCTTATGTCCTTCGAGACGGGCAGAAAGGCGCTGGATTTTCTCATTGCCGGTTCCGGCTCCAGGAGAAATCTGGAGGTGGATTTTTTCGGGGGAGAGCCCCTGATGAACTGGCAGGTGGTGAAGGACCTGGTGGCCTACGGGAGAGAGCAGGAGCAGATATATAATAAGAAGTTTCGCTTCACGCTCACTACCAACGGCGTCCTTCTGAATGATGAGATCATGGAATTCTGCAACCGGGAGATGGGAAACGTGGTCCTCAGCGTGGACGGGCGCAGAGAGGTGCACGATTATATGCGTCCCTTCCGCAGGGGCGCGGGAAGCTATGATCTTGTGATGCCGAAATTTCAGAAACTTGCGGAGCTCCGTCATCAGGACAGATATTATGTGAGAGGGACCTTTACCCGCCGTAATCTGGATTTCTCCAGGGATGTGCTTCATCTGGCGGATCTGGGGTTCAGACAGATTTCCATGGAGCCGGTGGTCGCCCCGGAGGATGCGGATTACGCCATTCGGGAGGAGGATATCCCCCGGATCCTGGAAGAGTACGATATCCTGGCGAAGGAGATGATCGCCAGGGAAAAAGCGGGCAGAGGTTTTAATTTCTTCCATTTTATGATCGACCTCACGGGAGGTCCCTGCGTGTACAAGCGCCTGTCCGGCTGCGGTTCCGGCACGGAGTACCTGGCGGTGACGCCCTGGGGAGACCTCTATCCCTGCCATCAGTTTGTGGGAGAGGAGAGATTTCTCATGGGAAACGTGGACGAAGGAATCACGAATCCGGAGGTCAGGGAGGAATTTGCCGGCTGTAACGTTTACACGAAGGAAGCCTGCCGGAACTGCTTTGCCAGATTTTACTGCAGCGGAGGATGCGCTGCCAACGCATGGCATTTCCAGGGAGATCTCCGGGGAAATTATGAGATCGGATGCGTGCTCCAGAGAAAACGGGTGGAGTGCGCCATTATGATCAAAGCCGCGCTTGCGGAATGAAGGACGGTATTTCATTGACCAAAGCATCCTTTCTGATAAGGGTGAATCATTTACGATGAATGCTGTAAAGAAACAAAATCAGTAAAATGTAAGAAGGGAAAAGAAAATGAAGAAGAACAGGGGAATCGCAGTGCTGCTTGTGACAGCGATTGTCACCGTGTTTTTGTGCTACACGGCAGCCGTAGGAATTGGTCCCACTGGTACGGGATCAGCGAAAAATATCAACACAGGCCTGGATCTGTCCGGAGGCGTGAGCATCACCTATCAGGCTAAGGGCGGAAATCCCAGCAGCGAAGACATGTCGGATACCATCTACAAGCTCCAGCAGCGTGTGCAGGGGTACAGCACCGAGGCGCAGGTATATAAGGAAGGCGACGACCGTATCAACGTGGAAATTCCCGGCGTGACGGACGCCAACGCCATTCTGGAGGACCTTGGAAAGCCCGGTTCTCTCTGCTTCGTGGTGCAGACGGACGAGGACGGCAATGAAAACTTTGCTGTGGGGGCCAGCGGAGAATATGAGCTGACCAGAACCATCGATGAGATTCGCGAAGCGGGCGGCGTCGCTCTGGAGGGAACAGACGTGGCAGACGCTCAGGGCGGCGCGATCCAGGAGCAGACTACCGGTTCCAGAGAATATGTGGTAAGTCTTACCCTCACCAGCGAGGGCAAGGAGAAATTCGCGGAGGTTACTTCCGCTAATGTGGGCAAACCCATCGCGATCGTATATGATAACAGCATCTTAAGCGCGCCGAACGTAAAAGAAGCCATCACCGGCGGACAGGCCCAGATCGACGGCATGTCCAGTGTGGAGGAGGCTCAGAATCTGGCTTCCTATATCCGTATCGGTTCCCTGAGCCTGGAACTGGAAGAGCTCCGTTCCAGCGTGGTTGCGGCTCAGCTGGGCGTGGACGCCATCGCCAGCAGTGTGAAGGCCGCCATCATCGGACTGATCATCGTGATCGTTTTTATGATCGCTGTTTATCGTGTGCCGGGCGCAGTGGCCGGACTGGCCCTGATCCTCTACACGGCTCTGATGCTGATCACCCTGAATGCCTTTGATATCACCCTTACCCTTCCGGGTATCGCAGGTATCATCCTGGGCATCGGTATGGCGGTGGACGCCAACGTAATTATTTACGCCCGTGTCCGCGAGGAGATCGCGGCAGGCGTTTCTGTGAGAACGGCTATCATCGGCGGTTTCAAGAAGGCTTTCTCCGCCATCTTTGATGGAAACATCACCACCCTGATCGCAGGTCTGGTGCTGATGTGGCTGGCTTCCGGCTCCGTGAAGGGCTTCGCCTACACTCTGTCACTGGGTATCGTGATCTCCATGTTCACGGCTCTGGTGGTTTCCAGACTGGTGATGTACGCTCTTTACGCAGTGGGCGTGAGAGATGAAAAATGGTACGGCCGGGCGCAGGACCGCGCAGTCATCGATTTTACAGGAAAGAAGAAAACATTCTTTATTATTTCCATCGTGATGATTCTGGCAGGTCCGGTGTTCATGATCATCCACAGCGCTACGGAGGGCCGCGCCCTGAATTACAGCCTGGAGTTTTCCGGCGGTACTTCCACGAATGTAACCTTTAATGAAAATATGGATATGGACCAGATCGATTCCGAGGTGGTTCCAGTGGTGGAATCCATCACCGGCGACGCTAACGTGCAGCCCACCAAGGTAGTCGGCACCAATCAGGTGATCATCAAGACGCGTTCTCTGTCACTGGAAGAACGTCAGGCCCTGAATGCGGCCCTGGTGGAGAATTTCGGCGTGGATGAGTCCCTGATCTCCGCGGAGAGCATTTCCGCCACCATCAGTTCCGAGATGAGACGAGACGCCATCGTGGCGGTGATCGTGGCTACCATCTTCATGCTGATTTATATCTGGTTCCGTTTCAAGGATATCCGTTTTGCGGGCAGTGCCGTTCTGGCCCTCCTTCATGACGTGCTGGTGGTTCTTACCTTCTACGCCATCGCGCGGGTGTCCGTGGGCAACACCTTTATCGCATGTATGCTGACCATCGTTGGTTACTCCATCAACGCCACCATCGTAATCTTCGACCGTATCCGTGAGAATATGCACGGAGCCAGAACCGTGGACGAGCTGAACGTGGTGGTGAACACCAGTATCACTCAGACGCTTACCAGAAGTATCTACACATCCTTTACCACCTTCGTTATGGTGGCGGTGCTGTTCATCATGGGCGTGTCCTCCATCCGCGAGTTCGCCCTTCCTCTGATGGTAGGTATTGTCTGCGGAGCGTACTCCTCCGTATGTATTACCGGCGCGCTGTGGCTGGTGATGAAGGAAAAGATTAAGGGTAACGTACAGCCGGCGGTGGGCGCCGTGAGAGCTTCCGCTCCCAGCAAATCCGTTTCCAAGCCTGCGAAGACCGGTTCCGCTGTTCCGGCGAGAGATCCCTCTCAGCCGAAGAAAAAGAACCGTAAGAGAGTGGCCGAGCGGCTTGCCGCTCAGGAGGCTCAGAATCAGAGCAGCGGGGGAAATGAATAAGTTACGGAATTGACGATCCCGGGCAGGGCAGCTGCCCGGGATGCTTTTTCCCTTTGACGGGGGCAGGAGAAGGCTCCTGACTCTGTCAAAGGGAAAAACTTTTTGATGCGCGGATTATGGGAGGAAAATGAGTGTCAGCGCTGCTGGGACCGCTGTCTGGAATAGGGGAACAGTTTGTGCGGGATACAGAAGGAAAATGCGGGCCAGCGCTGCTGGGACCGCTGTCCGGAATAGGGGAATAGTTTGAGCGGGTTATGGAGGGAAAATGAGAATGAACAGAGAACGCTGGGTAGTAGCGGCAAAAAGGGCGGATTTCTACGCCATCGGAAGAGAATTCGGCATCGATCCTGTGATCGCCCGGCTCATCCGGAACCGGGATGTGGAGGGAATGGACAATATCCGGGCCTATCTTTACGGCGACGTGACGCAGCTGCCCTCCCCGCGGCTTATGAAGGATGAGGAGAAAGCCGTGAACATCTTGGACGAAAAGATAAAGGCGGGAAAAAGAATCCGGATTATTGGAGACTATGATATTGACGGCGTCACCTCCACCTATATTCTTCTGAAAAGTCTCCGGACTCTTGGAGCGCAGGCGGATATCTATATCCCGGACCGGGTAGCGGACGGATACGGGCTGCATATGCAGCTCATTCAGAAGGCTTACGAGGACGGGATCGATACCATTGTCACCTGTGACAACGGGATTGCGGCTTACGAGGAGATTGCCCGGGCGAAAAGCCTGGGGATGACGGTGATCGTAACGGATCACCACGAGATTCCCTACGAGGATGGCGAAAACGGGAGAACCTACCGGATTCCTCCGGCGGACGCGGTGATAAATCCCAGGCAGCCGGACTGCCCCTACCCGTCGAAGAATATCTGCGGGGCGGTGGTGGCATGGAAGCTGGTTCAGGGGCTCTATGAGCACCGCGGCTTCCCCGGGGAAGCCGCCATGGAATTCCTGGAATTTGCCGCCATCGCTACCGTAGGAGATGTGATGGACCTTCAGGGGGAGAACCGGATCATCGTGAAGGCAGGGCTGAAAGCCCTGGAATCCACGAAGAATCCGGGCCTGCGGGCCCTGAAGCAGGCCAACGGCCTGGGAGAAGGGCCCGTGACGGCCTACCACGTGGGCTTCGTCCTGGGACCGTGCATCAACGCCAGTGGCCGTCTGGACACGGCGCAGCGGTCCCTGGAGCTGTTTCTGGCCCCGGACGGGGACACCGCCGCCAGAATCGCCGGGGATCTCACGGCCCTGAACCAGAGCCGGAAGGCTCTGACGGAGAAGGGCCGGGAGGAGGCCCGGCATCTGGTGGAGGAGACGGCCGCAGGCCGCGACCGGGTGCTGGTGCTCTATCTTCCCGACTGTCACGAAAGTCTGGCGGGCATTATCGCCGGCAGGATCCGGGAGGAATATCACAAACCCGTGTTTGTCCTCACCGACAGTGAGAAGGGAGTAAAAGGCAGCGGCAGATCCATTGAGGCCTATTCCATGTACGAAGAGCTGGTAAAATGCCGGGATCTGCTCACTCAGTTCGGCGGCCATCCCATGGCGGCGGGGCTCTCCCTGGAACGGGACAATGTGGACGCCTTCCGGAAAAGGCTGAATGGGAACTGCACCCTCACCGAGAAGGATCTTACGCCCAAGATCGTCATCGACGTTCCCATGCCTTTCTCCTACATAACCAGAAGCCTGGTAGACCAGCTTTCCCTCCTGGAGCCCTTTGGCAAAGGAAACACGAAGCCCCTGTTTGCCCAGAAGGAACTCCGTGTTTTAGAACTGCGGATTTTTGGCAAAAATCGAAATGTAGCCAAAATGCAGCTCTCCGACGGGGAAGGAAGAGTGATGGACGGAATCTATTTTGGCGACGCTCCAGACTTTGAAGCCTTTGTGAAGGACAGAGAGACCATATCCATCACCTACTATCCTGAGATCGACACCTACAACGGACGCGCCCATCTCCAGCTGGTGATACGAAACTACTGCTGACAACAGCATTACCACTCCAGAAATAAATGAAACCGCCGCGAAATAACAGGATTCATTTCCCGGGACTTTCTAAAAAGCCTGCGAGAAAATTCAGAATAGAAGATCGATGCAAAAGGTCAGTATAAAAAGTTGACATAAAAGACTGGCCTTTACGAAATGAAGAAACTCAAGTTTGATTCGATACACAGCTGCCAGAAGGTACCGTCCTGACAGCGTCCGCATTCTTTCACACAGCCCCGCCTTCCGTTCAGCGGGAAAAACGTCGGAAAAAGGGACTTCCTGTCGGCTAGAGATTGATTCTGAAAAAAAAAAGTGCTATACTTACCTACATAAAATTTTTCGTATGGGGGGATGAGAGACAATGAAGAAGCTTGAAGAATATGTGAGAAGTATCCCGGATTTTCCGGAGGAAGGGATTATTTTCCGGGACATTACCAGCATTCTGCAGGATAAGGACGGACTGAGACTGGCCATCGATTCCATGCAGGACTGCCTGAAGGATGTAGAGTTTGACGTGGTTGTGGGAGCGGAGTCCCGGGGATTTATTTTTGGCATGCCTATCGCCTATAATCTTCACAAGCCCTTCGTCCCTGTCCGCAAGGCGGGAAAACTCCCCTGCGAGACGATTTCCAGAAGCTATGATCTGGAGTACGGAAGCGCCACCATTGAGATGCACCGGGATTCCATTCAGCCGGGACAGAAGGTGGTGATCATCGACGACCTGATAGCCACCGGCGGAACGGTGGAGGCCGCGGCGAAGATGGTGGAGGATCTGGGCGGCATCGTGGTAAAAATTGTATTTCTTATGGAACTGGCCGGTCTGAAGGGAAGAGAAAAGCTTACCGGCTATGATGTGTCATCTGTGCTTTGTTATGAGGGAAAATAACTGCAGGAGGGACTGAGCGGCGGAATCGCGGCCGCGAGTGGCGGATAATCTTTTTAGCAACAGACAAGGTGGGAGATAATGGCAGAGTCAATAAAAAATACAGTGCAGGATGTTGACGGAAAAGCTGAGGAAAACAGAGAAATGTATGTGACTCATCCGGAGGGAAACGTAAAATCCATGGAGGATTTTACCAGTCCTGAGGATTTGTACCAGGAGCTTCTGAAGAGTGTGCGGAAGTATCATCCTTCCGCGGATATCACCATGATTCAGAAGGCCTACGAGGTGGCAAGAGAAGCTCATAAAGACCAGAAGCGGAAATCCGGCGAGCCCTACATCATTCATCCGCTCTGCGTCGCTATCATTCTGGCGGATCTGGAGCTGGACAAGGAGACGATCGTTGCGGGACTGCTCCACGACGCGGTGGAGGATACCTGGATGACCGATGAGGAAGTGGAGAAGGAGTTCGGCTCCGAGGTGGCCCTTCTGGTGGACGGCGTCACGAAGCTGGGCCAGCTGTCCTACTCTGCGGACAAGGTGGAGCTCCAGGCGGAAAATCTGAGAAAAATGTTCCTGGCCATGGCCAAGGACATCCGTGTGATCCTGATCAAGCTGGCGGACCGTCTCCACAATATGCGGACCCTGCAGTACATGCGCCCGGAGAAGCAGCAGGAGAAGGCCAGAGAGACCATGGATATCTATGCCCCTATCGCCATGCGTCTGGGTATTTCCAAGATCAAGGTGGAGCTGGACGATCTTTCCCTGAAATACCTGAAGCCGGATGTGTACTACGATCTGGTGGACAAGGTGGCCCTGCGCAGGAGCGCCCGGGAGGAGTTCGTGGGAGGCATCGTCCGTCAGGTCAAGAAGCATATGGTGGACGCGGGCATCAAGGCCCAGGTAGGGGGCCGGGTGAAGCACTTCTTCAGTATCTATAAAAAAATGGTGAACCAAGATAAGACCATCGATCAGATTTACGACCTGTTCGCGGTGCGTATTCTGGTGGACACGGTGAAGGACTGCTATGCGGCTCTGGGCGTGATTCATGAGATGTATAAGCCCATTCCCGGGCGTTTCAAGGATTACATCGCCATGCCCAAGCTGAACATGTACCAGTCCCTTCACACCACTCTGATCGGCCCCAACGGGCAGCCCTTCGAGATTCAGATCCGTACCTTTGAAATGCATAAAACCGCGGAATACGGCATCGCCGCTCACTGGAAGTACAAGGAATCCTCCGACGGGAAGGTTCCGGTGGACAAGAGCGAGGAGGAGAAGCTGAACTGGCTGCGCCAGATTCTGGAATGGCAGCGGGACATGTCCGATAACCGGGAGTTCATGAGCCTTCTGAAGAACGACCTGGATCTGTTCGCGGATACGGTTTACTGCTTTACGCCTCAGGGAGATGTGAAGACCCTGCCCAACGGCTCCACCCCCATAGACTTTGCCTACTGCGTCCACAGCGCAGTGGGGAACAGAATGGTGGGCGCCAGGGTGAACGGCAAGCTGGTTCCCATAGAATACCAGATCAAAAACGGCGACCGGGTGGAGATCATCACCTCCCAGAATTCCCAGGGACCCAGCCGGGACTGGCTGAAGATCGTCAAAAGCACTCAGGCGAAGAACAAGATCAATCAGTGGTTCAAGAAGGAACTGAAGGACGACAATATCCTCAGGGGCAAGGAGCTGCTGACCCAGTACGCCAGGTCCAAGGGCCTGAAGATCAGCAATTACACCAAGACTCAGTATCTGGAAGCGGTGATGCGCAAATACGGCTTCCGGGACTGGGAGTCCGTGCTGGCGGCCATCGGCCACGGCGGACTGAAGGAAGGTCAGATATTCAATAAGCTCGCCGAAGCTTATGAGAAGGAAAACAAGAAAAATATCACAGACGAGCAGGTGCTGGAGGCAGCCGCGGACGCTCAGGAGAAGATCCACATCGCCAAGAGCAGGGGCGGGATCGTGGTGCAGGGAATTCACGATGTGGCGGTGCGTTTTTCCAAGTGCTGCAGCCCCATTCCCGGGGACGAGATCGTGGGGTTTGTCACCAGGGGACGAGGCGTCACCATTCACCGCACGGACTGTGTGAATGTGCTGAATATGTCCGAGGCCGACAGGGCCCGGCTCATTGAGGCGGAATGGCAGCGGTCGGATGCCAGGGCCTCCGAGAAATATATGGCGGAGATTCAGGTGTTCGCCAATAACCGTACGGGTCTTCTGGTGGATATTTCCAGGATCTTTACGGAGCGGAAGATCGACGTCCGCAGCATCAACAGCCGCACCAGCAAGCAGGAGAAGGCGACTCTCTCCATGAGCTTCGAGGTGGGGAGCAAGGAGGAACTGAATTCTCTCATCGAGAAGATCCGGCAGGTGGACAGCGTGCTGGATGTGGAGCGTACCACCGGCTGATTTTCAGTCGTATAATGCAGGGTCTGTGGCAGCAGCTGCCCGGCATTATTCATGAACCGGCGAGAAAGAGCAGAATCCTCAGCGCAGAATGCTGCCGGAGGATTTGGGCGTAATTTCATAAGCCGCTGAAAAGTGCGGCCTGCCGACTAAGAGTATTGAAAGAAAGGTATCATGGCTATGGCAAAACTGGAATTGCAGAAATGCGTGCTTGGTTCCGTGTCGACCAACTGCTATTTCTTGAAAAACAAAGAGACGAAGGAAATGCTCATCGTGGATCCGGCAGACCGGGCGGATGTGATTATCCGGAAGGTGGGGGAGATGGAGGGAACCCCTGTGGGAATCCTTCTGACCCATGGGCACTTTGACCATATCCTGGCCGTGGAGGAGGTCAGGGAGCATTATGGAGTGAAAGTCTATGCCTGCAGGGCGGAGGAGCCTCTTCTTCGTGACGGCACGGCGAATCTGTCCGCCTACAGCGGCAAAGTCTGTTCCATTAAGCCGGACGTTCTTCTGGATGATCAGCAGGTGTTTGAAGCCGCGGGCTTTTCCATTATGATGTATCATACGCCCGGCCACACGAAGGGAAGCTGCTGTTACTATCTGAAGGATGAGCAGGTTCTTTTCAGCGGGGATACCCTCTTCTGCGGTTCCGTGGGAAGGACGGATTTTCCCGGGGGCAGTACGAAGGAAATCGTTCAGAGCCTTCACAGGCTGCTGAATGAGCTTCCCGGGGAGACGGAGGTTTATCCCGGGCACGACGAGTCCACCACCATCGCTTACGAAATGAGGTATAATCCATTTGTATAAAATTCATCTTCTGTTGCTGGACAGAACATTTGAGCATGATGTTTTTGAATTGATCAGGGCGTTTTATCCCGGAACCGAGATTCGCACTTCCTATGAGGACGCCGGCGGCGGCACCGATGGGGAGTGGGATCTGAGCTTCCGGGTCTGGCGGGAGAAGGACAGCTGCATGATCCGGTATCAGAGTGAGGAGCACAGCGGCGTCGTCAGCGCGTCCGTGACAGAGGGGCAGTCTTCGGATGCCCTTATTTCATGTGGAGGGCAGGCAGCTTCCGGATCAGAAGGGGAAGAGGGCAGGCCCCGCAGACGGTCTCAGGAGGAGCACGATCTGCGAAAAAAGAATAAGGACAGCCTGAAATACGCTTTGTATCAGGTTCTGGTGAAGCTTACCGGCAGGACGCTTCCCTGGGGCAATCTGACCGGTATCCGTCCGGCGAAGCTGGTGATGGGGATGCTGGAGGAAGGAAAGAAGAATACGGAGATTGCCGCGGAGATGAGGGAGCGCTATCTGGTGAGTCCCCAGAAGACGGCCCTGGCTATCACCATTGCCAACAGAGAGCGGGAAATCCTGAAAAATATCGACTATGAGAACGGCTACAGCCTTTACATCGGCATTCCCTTCTGCCCCAGTATCTGTCTGTACTGTTCCTTCAGCTCCTATCCCCTGAAGCAGTGGAAGAACCGGGTAGACGATTATCTGGACGCTCTGTGCAGGGAGATCCGGGCGGTATCCGCTATGATGAAGGGAAGAAAACTGGACACTGTCTATGTGGGCGGAGGAACGCCCACTACCCTGGAGCCGGATCAGCTGAGGAGACTGCTGGATGAGGTGGGAACCTTCTTCGGCTTCGACGGTCTGGAGGAATTTACGGTGGAGGCCGGGAGACCGGACAGTATCACCCGGGATAAGCTTCTGGCTCTGAAAGAGTATCCGGTAAGCCGGATTTCGGTGAATCCCCAGACCATGAATCAGGAAACTCTGGATATCATCGGACGGCGCCACACGGTGGAAGAGACCCGGCAGGCGTTCCGTCTTGCCAGAGAGCAGGGATTCGACAATATCAACATGGACCTTATTGTGGGACTTCCGGGAGAGGACATCACCATGGTGGGAAAGACGCTGGAGGAAGTCCGCCGTCTGGGACCGGACAGCCTGACCGTTCATTCCCTGGCCGTGAAGCGGGCCGCCCGGCTGAACATTTTCCGGGACAGGTACCAGGAGATGACCTTCGAGAACAGTGAGGAGATCATGAATCTGGCCATGAGGACTGCCTATGAAATGGGTATGGGGCCCTATTACCTCTACCGTCAGAAAAACATGAAGGGGAATTTTGAGAATGTAGGCTACGCCGGGGTTGACAAAGCCGGGATTTACAATATACTGATTATGGAAGAAAAACAGCCGATCATTGCCCTGGGGGCAGGCGGATCCTCCAAGCTGCTCTTTGACCATGGGAGGAGGATCGAGCGGGTGGAAAATGTGAAGGACGTGGCCGGATACATAGCCCGCATCGATGAGATGATCCGCAGAAAGCAGGACGGAATATCCGCCTGGCTGTATAATTTGGGAGGTGTACCCTTTGGGTGCGGCAAATAGTGAATTAGCAAAGACGCCGGAGAGGATCCTGGAATTTGATCTCTCGGCGGAGCTGAGCCATGGAATCATGGTGAGCAACCTGGCTTATGCAGTGGCTGCGGAGCTTGGACTGGAGCAGAGTCAGTGTTATGAGCTGGCCATTGCCGGAATGCTTCACGACATTGGCAAGCTGAAGCTGACAGGATATATCAATGGTCAGGAGAACGATCCTCTGGTGATCGAGGAGCTGAAATATGTGCGGATGCATTCCACTCTGGGCTATGAGGAACTGAAGGATCAGGGATACTCCGAGTTTGTGCTGGAGAGCATCCTGTATCATCACGAGAATTATGACGGGAGCGGATATCCCTCCAATAAGGCGGGGGAGGATATCCCCATCGGAGCGCGGATTCTGCGGGTATGCGACGTTTTTTCAGCCCTGAGCTCCGATCGTCCCTACCGAAAGGCCTTCGATGTGGACGCGGTGATGGAGCTGATGATCGAGGAAGTAAAAAATTTCGATATGGAAGTGTTCCTGGCGTTTCAGAGGGTGGTTCACGAGAAAGAGGATATGAGAGAGTTCAAAAACGGAGGGCCGGCGATCCCCATGGGAACCGTGCGAGATAAGGAGGACATATGACATTGAAGAAGAAGCCGGTCACCGGCATGAAGGATATTTTACCGAGGGAGATGGAAATCCGGAATTATGTGATGAACATGATCCGGGATACCTACGGAGCGTTCGGGTTTTCATCCATAGAGACGCCCTGCGTGGAGCATATCGAGAATCTCTGCAGCAAACAGGGCGGAGAGAACGAAAAGCTGATATTCAAAATCCTGAAAAGGGGAGAAAAATTAAAGCTGGAGGATGCGCGGGAGGAGAGCGATCTGGTGGATTCCGGTCTCCGGTATGACCTGACGGTTCCCCTTTCCCGCTATTATGCCAACCATGCCAACGAACTGCCGTCCCCCTTTAAGGCCCTTCAGATGGGAAATGTGTGGAGAGCGGACCGTCCCCAGAGAGGCCGCTTCCGTCAGTTCATGCAGTGTGACATTGATATTCTGGGCGAGCCCACCTGTCTGGCGGAGATCGAGCTGGTGCTGGCTACCACCACCCTTTTGGGCAAGCTGGATTTTCATAATTTTACCATCCGGATCAATGACCGGAAGCTGCTGAAGGCCATGGCGCAGTACAGCGGTTTCCCGGCGGAGAGCTTTGACACGGTGTTTATCATTCTGGATAAGATGGACAAGATCGGCGTGGAGGGCGTGGCCGCCGAACTGGAAAAGGAGGGCTTCGCCAGAGAGAGCATCGACAGATATCTGGGGATGTTTCAGGAGATCACTCCGGACGCGGCGGGCGTGCGGTTCTGCGGGGAGAAGCTCCGGGAGATTCTGGATCCTTCCGTGACAGAGGACCTGATCACCGTCATGACGGCGGTGGACGCGGCGAAGACCGCGGATTTCCGGATCGTCTTCGATCCTACGCTGGTGCGGGGGATGTCCTATTATACCGGGCCCATCTTCGAGATTTCCATGGATGAATTCGGAAGCTCCGTGGGGGGCGGCGGCCGCTATGATGAGATGATCGGAAAGTTTACGGGAAGCGATACCTGTGCCTGCGGATTTTCCATCGGATTTGAGCGGATCGTCATGCTTCTTCTGGAGAGAGGATACGAGATTCCCTCCGGCAGGGAGAAGAAAGCCTACCTCATTGAGAAAAATATGCCTGCGGACAGGCTTCTGGAGATCCTGAAGCAGGCGGAGGAGGAGAGAAGGGCCGGAAAACAGGTGTGCATCTCCATTATGAAGAAAAATAAAAAGTTCCAGAAGGATCAGATGACGGCGGAGGGCTACAGGGAATTCGTGGAGTTCTTCAGGGACAAACGGTAACCCTGGTTTCAAAATACAGTACCTAAAATAAACCAGGCACCAAAAATAAACCATAAAAAGCGGAGCACTCAGCCGGTGCTCCGTTTTTTGTACCCTTTTTTATCTGTTTTTGCCTTCATTCCGGATTATCGGTCTCAGGATTCTCCAGAGGGGAGGAGGAAAGTGTACCAAAAATGGCATTTCCCAGTTCCTGTCCCGTATTTTGGGGCTTCCATCCTCTGCCGTCATTCACAAGATTGAAATCCCTGTTGATGGTCTTCACCTTTTTGTTGGACCTGATACAGTCCAGAAGAACGTCGTGACAGTACTGGTACCTTTTTTGGGCACCGTCGATGACCGCAGCGGGAGCGGAAAGGTACTCATCCAGACTATCCTGATAGGCGGACAATATGGCGTCGCTGTCAAAGGTAGTGATATCGGCCCGGACCACGGCAGTGTACCCGGTTATGTCACTGTCCGTTATTTTGAAGTCAAAAAGGTCATGTACCTGGTCCGCTAAAGCGGACGCAATAGTGCTCCTGGAGTGATCGGAGCTTTCGACAATGGTTTCAATGCCCATGTAATTACACATCTGCTCCTGATTCATGGATTTCAGAGTGTTCAAATATACGGTCAGTGTTTCTTCGGGAGTGAGAATGTCATTGCTGGCCAGATAAGCCATAAGACCGCCGACAAGGTCATTTTCCAGAGCTTCAGTACGGATTATTTCCCATGATTTTTCTTTACTGCCGGAATACTGCAGCTCTACGGTGCAGCTGCGCTCCACGGTTTCGTACTTTTTTTCCTTCAGAAGCTGATTCAGGGTGAGATATCGTTCCTGAAGGGAGGCTTCCGTCAGCTTGGCAGCTGCGGGGACAGCCGGTTCAGAGTATCCGTCCTGAGAAGCGTCTTCCGTATCTCCGGTATTTTGGGAAACTTTATCAGCAGCGGCAAGAATATCCTTTTCCAGCTGGGCGGCGGCGAAATCCTTCGCCAGCTTTTTTCCATCCAGCGTGAAAAGCCTGATACCGGCTGCTGCGGTGTTCTGATCCTTATCGACATCGATATCCAGAATTTTGTAATTGAAATTCTGGAAAAAGAGTGAAAAGACTTCGTTTATTTCTTCGGACAGCTGTTCATTTTCCGGTGTATCCGGAAAAAGGGCGCTGTACGAAATGTATTTCTTTACGGTATCTGAATCCAGTTTTTTCAGCTGATCCAGTTCGTTTGTGATTGCCGCTTTGATGTCTGCTCGGTCTTCGCCGCAGGCCAGTCCGGTGATGGCGAGGATGAACAGAAGAAGCGGCAGCAGGCATTTCGCTGTCTTCATACGCACATGTTCCTTTCCCAGTTATGTCCCTCTATTTTACCAGATTTTCATGGGAATGTCAAAATTGGAAGGGAAATATCGACGAAAATCGAAAAAAATATATGTTTTTTATAAAAAAAGAGTGAAAGATTTGTGAAAAGTGAAGTGATTTGTCCTGAGACTTTTCTTTTGTGGAACAATCTGGTATGATGGTCTAGGAAATTGTTCTGTGAATGTCAGGTTTACGATAACGGCATGGAAATCTGTTATAATGAACGGAACAGAGGGCTGCCGGGAGGAGAGGATCCGGAACCGGCGGCCGGCCATACGGCGGGAGGAACGCTGACAGAGACGCGCAGACTTTTGCATGATTGGAGGGCACTATGAAGAAACGTATTTTGATTATCCTCGGGATTCTGATCCTTGCGGGCGGCGGAGGAGGCGCGGCCTGGTATTATTATCAGAATTACGCCGGGCCTGTGGCAGATGGGGAGGCTGCTTATGTAACCTCCGTGGGCACTGTCACCGGTTACACGGCAGGAGTTACCAACCGCTATGCCGGCGTAGTGGAACCTCAGGAGACCGTGGAAGTGAATATAGAGAGCGGAAGAGTGGTAAAGGAAGTGGAGGTAAAGGCCGGCCAGGAGGTGAAGCAGGGCGAGCTTCTCTTTAACTATGATCTTTCCAGCATCCAGCAGAGCCTGAAGGAAACCCAGCTGGAACTGGACAGGCTGAAAAACGAGGCAAAAAGTCTGCAGAATCAGATCGCCACGCTGGAGAAGGAGAAAAAGCAGGCGTCCAGGGACAGCCAGCTCTCCTATACCATCGAGATAGAGACCAATAAAATGAATCTGCAGAAGAACCAGTACGATCAGCAGAGCAAGGAGGCCCAGATCGAAAGGCTTCAGAATGCCACCGGGAATACGGAGGTGCGCAGCGAGATCGACGGAATCATACAGAAGATCGATACGTCCAAGCTGACGACAGACGACGGGGATATGCTGGAACAGGGTTCGGATATGATGGACAACTACGGGAACGGCGATCAGAATTCCGCGTTTATTACCATTCTCAGCACAGGAGCTTACCGGATCAAGGGCAAGGTGAACGAGCAGAATGCCTGGTCCATTATCGAGGGCTCTCCCGTGATTATCCGTTCCAGGGTGGATGAGAACCAGATCTGGCGGGGCACCATGGGTTCCGTGGATCGGGACAATGCCAATTCCGACGAAAACAACAATATGTACTATTATGGAATCAGCAGCGATTCCCAGACTTCCTCCAGCACCTATCCTTTTTATGTGGAACTGGATTCCTCCGAGGGTCTCATGCTGGGTCAGCATGTATACATAGAGATGGACGACGGACAGGAGGATAAGAAGGACGGTCTGTGGCTCAGTGAATATTATATCGTGGACGCCGACACGGAGGAGCCCTATGTGTGGGCGGCGGACAGCCGCAGCAGGCTGGAGAAGCGGAAGGTAGTGCTGGGAGAGTACGATGAGGCTCTTTCCGAATATGAGATTCTGGACGGACTTACCCGGAAGGACAATATTGCCTATCCCCAGGAGAATCTCCAGGAGGGGATGGCTACCACTACCAGTATGGACGCGGCCGCGGGAATGGATCAGCCTTCTGATCTCTCAGATGAGATGCTGGAGGGCGCCGGAGATGCGGACATGGTTCCGGATGGTATCGATGAGGTTCTGGAGCCTGTGGACGGAGCGTTTGTGGATGAATATCCGGACAGCGGGGAGATCCTGGAGGAGGTTCCCATGGAAGGAGAACCGGCGGATGATTCCGGTGAAGCGGATATGCCGGAAAGTGCCTTCGATGGAGAAATTATAGAGGAGATGCCCGGCGAATTCACGGATGAACAGATCATCCAGGAGATGCCGGCAGAGATGGGGGCAGTGGGATGATACTGGAATTAAAGGGAATTTATAAGGATTATCTTCAGGGAAAAATGAGAGTGCCCGTTCTCAGGGACGTGAATTTTTCCATGGAGGAGGGCGAGTATGTGGCGATCATGGGTCCTTCCGGTTCCGGAAAAACCACTCTGATGAACATTATCGGCTGCCTGGATAAGCCTACGGAGGGAAATTTTTATCTGGACGGTCATGATATCCGCTCCTGCTCCGAAAATGAGATGTCGGATATCCGCCTTCATAAGATCGGGTTTGTTTTCCAGCGCTTTCATCTTCTTCCCAGACAGAGCGCATTATCTAATGTGGAAATGCCTCTGAACTACGCCCGGGTGCCGAAAAAGGAGCGGAGAGCCAAGGCGCTGCGTGCCCTGGACCGGGTGGGGCTTTCTGATCGTGTGAATTTTATGCCGAACCAGCTGTCCGGCGGTCAGATGCAGAGGGTGGCTATTGCCAGAGCCATTGTGAATAATCCCAGGCTGCTTCTGGCGGACGAGCCTACGGGAGCTCTGGACAGCAAGTCCGGCGCCCAGGTAATGGAGCTTTTTCAGAAGCTGAATGAGGAGGGGGTGTCGGTGCTGATGATCACGCATGATTCCGATATCGCCTCCCATGCGAAGCGGGTGGTGACGATCCGTGACGGGGAGCTTCGGGAGAGAGAGGTGATCACATGAGCTTATGGAAAAAGGTGGTTGCCGGTGTGGTGGTTACCGCTCTGATCGCCGGGGCGGCCGCGGGGGGCCTCTATTATATGAGACAGTCCAGCCAGCAGGAGGTGCTGGTGGTGAAGGTGAGCAGCCTGGCGGAGGAGTATTATTCCCAGGATACCATGCTGGAGGGGTATGTAGCCACGAATGTTTCCCAGCATGTGTCCGTGGACGACGATATGGTGATTCAGGAGGTGTTTGTTGAGGAGGGGGATTCCGTAAATACCGGAGACACTCTCGTCACCTTCGACATGACGCTGGTGGAGATGGAGCTGAACATTGCCCGGCTGAAAAGGCAGAAGCTGGAGCAGGATCTGAACAGTGCCGTCCGCCGTCTGAACAGTCTGAGAAACGGAGGACCCATCGACGAGACGGACGGATATAATCCCGGAAATGCTGATAATCTCAGCGGTCTGGACGAAATGGATGAACTGGCTTACGCAGGGGGACGGTTGGATGGCGCTGTTCTGGCCGCGGCGATGCATCCGTGGCTGCTGGGGATTTCCTTTGTGGAAGATATGTTCGGGGACGGGGATTCTTCTCAGGGAGACGGATTCGGCGCAGGGGACGGCTCTGGAACAGGGGACGGTTTTGGAACGGGAGATGATTTCGGATCGGGGAACAGTGCTCCTGTCCGGCCCAGGGTCACTCCTACCCCCACACCGGCGCTGCCTCCGGATACGGATTACTTTGACCCCTATACTACGGAAGGCATTCCGGATCTTTTCGATGGAGCGCCGGAGTTTTACGAGACGCTGGACGGAGATACGGAACCCTTCTGCGGAACGGGAACAGAGGAGGATCCCTATATCTTTCTCTGCAGCTCTCTCACAGGCTCGGTGAAAGTCATGGGTTCCTTCTTTAATAAGATGGCCGGCTACAGCGAGGATGGAAGCACCGTTCTGAAGCCGGGAGGCTACTGGTATCAGCTGGAGTTTCATCAGGACGACATCGTTATGAATTTTCTGGACCGGAAGGAATCCTGTATCGGGTATTATCTGATGGAGGGAAGGCTTCTGGAGTCTCCGGCGGGAATTTACGCTTACCTGGATTTTACCCTGGAGGGGGCTTCCACCTATGACGAGGAGCCGGAGGATCCCGGAGATATGCCTTCAGGAGAGATGCCGACGATCTCCAGAGCGGAGGCCATTCAGATTCAGAAGGACAGAATCGCTTCCCTTCAGCTGGATATCCAGGAGAGCGATATTGACATTGAGAAGCTGGAGAAAAAAGTGGATCGCAAGGTGATCTACAGCAAGCTGGACGGAACGGTTTCCCATGTGGGGGATGCCCTGGGAGGAACCACAGGAGGAGGAGAATTTATTACCGTAAAGAGCAAGGAGGGCTATTACGTCACCGGTTCGGTCAGCGAGCTGATGCTGGATCAGGTGAAGGAAGGGACCCTTCTCAACTGCATGAGCTATTCTTCCGGCAGTTTCGAGGCGAAGGTGATGGATGTTTCCGATTATCCCGTTTCCTCCGGCTCCTATTTCGGCGAGGGAAATCCCAACGTCTCTTATTATACCTACAGTGCTTCCATTGAGGATGATTCCATTCAGCTGGGCGATATGGACTGGCTGAATGTGACGCTGAAAAATAATAAGGTGGAGGAGGGCAGCCTTGTCATCTCCAAAGCCTTCGTCCGCTCGGAAAACGGACAGAATTATGTGTATAAGGATGAGAACGGGGTATTGAAAAAACAGATTCTCTCTGTGGGAGGCAATGTAAATGGCGGTTACAGCGTGCTCATACGCAGCGGCCTGACTACGGAGGATCTGGTGGCGTTTCCCTACGGCGACGCGGTGAAGGAGGGGGCGAAAACCCGGACCGGCACCATGGATGAACTGTATGGATATTAGAGGACTGACAGGAGGAGCTTTATGATCGAGAATTTAAGAATATCGTTTCAGGGAATCTGGTCCCATAAAATGCGTTCATTCCTCACCATGCTGGGCATTATCATCGGGATTGCCTCCATCATCGCCATCGTGTCCACGATCAAGGGAACCAGCGAACAGATCAAGGAGGATCTGATCGGCTCCGGAAATAATACGGTGTCCATCAGCCTGTATGACGGAGACAATGAGTTTAATATCGAGTACGGGATGAGCTCCCAGAATGCTCCTCTTCTGTCCAGCGAGCAGAAGGAGGAGCTTCTGGAGCTGGACCATGTGGTGAACGCCACGTTCTTTTATAAACGGACCTACACCGGACAGGTGTATTATCAGAACACCAGTTTTAACGGCGGCACGGTTCTGGGCGTAGACGACAATTATCTGGATACCTGCGGTTATGTGCTTCAGTCCGGACGTCCTTTTGTGCAGAAGGACTACGACCAGTACCGCAAGGTGGCTCTGGTGGATATCAATGCGGCGGACAACCTTTTTCCGGGCGTGGATCCCCTGGGAAAAACCATTGAGATCGGGGAGGAGCCCTTTATAGTGATCGGGGTGGTGCGGCAGAGCGACAGCTTCCAGCCCAACATTGAAAATATCAGTCAGTTTTACGACTATTTTCAGACGGTGATGGGGACGGTGATGATCCCCAGCAGGTGCTGGCCCATCGCGTTCCAGTTCGATGAGCCGGAGAGCGTGATCATCAAGGCGGACAGCACGGATAACATGAGTGATGCGGGAAATGCCGCGGCGGAGGTGCTGAATCAGGGAATCGATACCACCACCTCCACCTTCGCCTACAAGGCGGATGATGTGATGGAGCGGGTGCGGAATCTTCAGAAGCTCAGCGAGAGCACGAATCAGCAGCTGCTCTGGATCGCCAGCATCTCTCTTCTGGTAGGAGGCATCGGCGTGATGAACATCATGCTGGTTTCCGTCACGGAGCGTACCAGCGAGATTGGTCTGAAAAAGGCCATCGGCGCCAGGAAGAAGACCATTCTGATCCAGTTCCTGACGGAAGCCTCTGTGCTGACCAGCATCGGAGGAATGATCGGGGTGGTATCCGGCATCGGCCTTTCCAAGGTGGTGGCTAAGGTCTCCGGATCGCCCACCGCCATCAGTATTCCGGCTATCATCGGTTCGGTGCTGTTCTCCACTATGATCGGAGTGATTTTCGGACTGCTGCCCTCGGTGAAGGCCGCGAACCTGAATCCCATCGACGCCTTGAGGAGCGAATAAAGTATCACACAGGAAAAAGGGGAGTGTTCGGCGGGGAGAATTCCCTCGCCCGCGCTCCCCTTTTATTCTATCTGACGTGGCGTCCACAGTGTCTGCGATGGCTGCAGCGTTTGCGGCGTCCGTAACGTCTGTAATATCCGCAGCATCCGTATGGTACTTTAGAATTTTACTGCGGCAGTGTGATGAGGAAGGTGGCTCCGCCTCCGGGAGTATCTGTGACGGTAAGTGTCCCGTGATGGAGTGAAATGATTTCCCGGGCGATGGAAAGCCCCAGCCCGAAATGCTGTTTATCCGTGCGGGAGCTGTCCAGTCGGTAAAACCTCCGGAAAACAGCTTCCTTCCGGTCGTCCGGAATTCCCGGCCCATTGTCCGAAACGGACAGAACAAAATGCCCCCGCTCACTGGCGAGAGCCAGAGAAATCATACCCTTTTCGGGAACGCGGTCCGGAACATTATCCGGAAGCGGCTGTGATTCGCCGCCTCCAGGGCTGCGGAACTTTTCGGGAACGCAGCTCAGAGCATTGTCCAGAAGAATGGAAAGAACCTGAGAGATCCTGGAGGAATCGCACAGGCAGGAGGGGAGACCTTCCTCCGGAAGCCGGACGCTCAGCTTGATCCCTTTTTCCCTGGCGGGCAGCAGAAAGGCGTCGTAGGTTTCCAGAAGAAGGGTATCCAGCTCACAGGGCGCCATGGACAGCTCCCAGGTGTGATTGTCGGCGTTGGCCAGAGTGAGCATGTCGTCTATGAGCCTGGCCATACGGGTCCCTTCTCGGGAGATCACGGAAAAAAAGTACTGTATTTCCGTGAGGGAGGAGCTGTCCGGAGAGTTCAGAACTGCTTCACCGGAATCATCCTCTGCCTCCGTTTGGAAGAGAGCATGCTCCAGGGAGGAGATCCCCGACTGGATCACCGTCAGAGGAGAGCGCAGCTCGTGGGAAGCAGAGGCGATAAACTCTGTCTGGGCCCGGCGGTTTTCCTCCAGCGGGCGGATCATTTTTCTGGTAAAGAACCAGGAGAAAACGGCCAGCGCCAGAATAGAAAAAAACACCGCCGCGGCGAAGGCAAGCCTCTGAGAACGCAGCTGCCGGTTCAGAGGCTCCAGGGGACAAAGCAGAATCATGCTCAGACTTCCGGTGTGTTTCGGGATGAGAGCGGTGCAGGCGTAGTAATCCTTCATGGTGAAGAGAACGCTCCGGGTGAGAGCGGTATTTTTCCGCACCGTGTTCAGATCCAGCGCATAGCTTTTGCGGGAAATCTCCTCGGCCTCCCGGAAAATGTCCTCCAGCTCTGTGGCGGGATGCAGTCTGTCAAAATACAGACGCTTTCCGTTGTCCCTGATCTGCAGGTGGATCCCGTAGGTGTTCTGAGCCTGAAGAAGCCATTGGTGGGACAGAATCGTCTCGCTTTCCAGATGAATGATGCAGGAGTCGGCGCTCTCCTGAAATGCGGCGTAATTGTTTTTTCTGGCGCCGGATTCTGCGATAAACAGGCAGATCAGCGTCATAGCGATAAGAATCGCGCTGGTGATGAGGGTGGAGAAAACGGTCATCTGTATGTGAAGCTTGCGGAACATGGAAAGCCTCCTTTCTGTGAGCAGGCTCTGCCTGCACTATCCGGACAGCATTTTAAACTATATCTTAACATGATTTTCTGTAAAGCCGGACGATTTTTTTGTCCGTTTGTTTTCTGAAATTTACTTTAACATGATACTTTATAAAGTTGGACGAAGCTTTTGGCTTGTATGATGAAATGTATTTTAACATGATTCTCTTTAAAATATCTCTATTTTTTCTTTGGATATGGAAATTTCAGGTCGTTTTATGTCCAATTGCGATCGGTGTTGAAAATCAGCGATGAAAATCGGCGCTGAAAATTGCCGGCATCCATTTCTTAAAAGTTTTTAGAGGATTTTTAGAGAATCCCCTGTTATGATGAGGGCAAATAACAGGAATGGAGGTATCAGAAGGTGAGTATAAAACATGAGAAAAAGAGGGGCGGAAAATCACGGAGGCGATGGTGGAAACAGGGAATGGCCCTGTTGTCAGCGGCCCTGCTCGCCGGCAGCGCAGGGATTCTTTCACCGGTGATGGCAGAGGATGAGGCGGCTCAGGAGGGCTCCGGAGACAGTGCCATGGGAAGATATCTGGAGGAGGATCTGGCTCTCCCGGAGGGATGCATGAACATTCAGGACATTAAGGTGCTGGATGACGGAACACTGCGTACGATCTATATCAAAGAGGACAGTATTCTGTACCCGGTATGCTATGCGGATTCCGCAGACGGAGGAGAAAGCTGGGGACAGCCGGTATTCCTGAATGATCTTCTGGGACTGGATAGTGAAACCTGGTCCCTGGACTTTTGCGGTCTGGCTTCCGACGGGGGAATCTTTGCCTATGCGGTTCGTTCCGCAGGAGAGGATAATGAGGAACGGGAATCGTGCTATTACTATATTGACAGCGAGGGCAATGTGCAGGCGTGGAACCTGGGAGATCTGGGGGAGTATTGTTATCAGCCTCAGGCCACCGGCAGAGGCACGGTCCTTTTAAATGTCATGAGTAACGGACTGGCGGAAGTGAGTCTTGAGGACGGCAGCGTTGTGGCCAGATATGAGGAGGGCTCCAGCGTGGATTATTATGCCCTGGCAGGAGAAACCATTTTGCTTTGCAGCCAGGGGAAGCTTCTGTGCTATGATCTGGAATCCGGGGATCCGGTGGAAATGCCCGAGCCTCTGAATGATGATATCAGCGCCAACGAGAGCAATCTGTATATCCAGGGCGTAGGATTCTATCCTGTAGTGTTTGCCCCGGGGGCGGAGAATGACGGGATTTTTTATGCGGACAGCCGGGGAATCTATCATTATGCTTTCGGAGGGAGTGTGGTGGAGCAGATCATAGATGGAAGTCTGAATTCCATAAGTTCCCCAAGCATGACTTATGTGAAGCTGGAGACGGATCAGGAGGGAAGATTTTATCTGGCGGCGATTGATTATGAGCGATCGCCTTCCGCAAGGATTCTGCGGTATGAATATTCCGCGGACACCCCCACGGTGCCGGATACGGAGCTGAAGATCTATTCCCTTACGGACAACGATCTCATACGCCAGGCAGCCGCCCTGTTTCAGAAAAAATATCCGGATATTTATATCTCTCTGGAAACGGGCATGACCGGGGAGGACGCCGTTACCACAGCCGATGCGCTGCGGACCCTGAATACGGAAATCATGGCGGACAAAGGACCGGATATCCTGATGATGGATGGAATTCCTGCGGACTCGTATATTGAGGAAGGACTTCTGCTGGATATCAGCGGGATCCTCAGTGAGGTGGATGAGGAGGAAGGGCTTCTTCCCAATATTTATAACGCTTATATCCGGGAGGACGGAAGCGTTTACGAGATGCCTGTAAAATTTGCCATTCCCATGATTCAGGGACATCGGGAGGATCTGGAAAAAATCGTGGATCTGAAAACCCTGGCGGATGTGGTGGAGGAGCATGAAGGGGAATACAATTACAAGTCGATGCCTTCCGCCTACTGCTACGGCCCCAGGCTGCTGCTGAAGGGGCTGGCCGGAACCAGCAGCGTCCTGTGGGTAAAGGAGGACGGAACGCTGGACGAGGAAGCAGTGGGCGAATATCTCACTCAGTGCGGCAGAATCTATCAGAGTTCGGAGCAGGCCCGGGAGGAGATGAAGGAGAGCGTCGGAGATTATTTTGACCAGGTTGTCTATGAGATGGAGTCGGGAATCGTGACTACGGATATCAGTTCCTTCAGTCTTTCCCTTCTGACCAAAACGGATCTGGTGGGAATCGGAGGACTGAGCAGCTGCGCCAATCTCTCCATGGTATATTCCGCGGAGCTTTTCGACTCTTCTCTTACCAGCAAGGTATGGGACGGGCAGGCAAAGAATGTGTTTTTCCCCAGACAGATGATCGGAATCAGCGCAAAGACCAGAGAACAGGAAGCGGCGGAGCTTTTTGTGAAGTTCCTGTTCAGCAGTGAGGGACAGACTGTGGGAAGCTCTCTGGGGCTGCCGGTGAACAGTGCGGTCTATAACAGCGCTCAGTGCTGGGAGGAGGGATCGCCGGAGGATGTGACAGGCGTTGTGTCCTCTTATGATAAGGAGACAGATACAGATGTTGAGATGGACGTGCATAATCCTTCCGGGGAGCGCATCGAGGAGGTGAAGGCTCTGGGGACTTCCCTTACGGTTCCCGCTGCGTCCAATGATGTGATCCTGAGCGCGGTGACGGACGCGGGAAGCAGATACCTGGAAGGGGAGCTGTCCCTGGAGGACGCTCTGAAGGAGATTTCCAGAGAGGTAAATCTGTATATGTCGGAATGAGAGCTGCTTGCCGATGCGGTTGATTCCCGTTATATGCGAGGTGAATTTATATATGTCGGAATAAGAGCGGGGGACCGGAAACGGTCCCCTTTTCCGATTCATGAAAGAAAGGCTGCGAATGAACAGGAACGACTCACAGAATCTCTGCGGGGACCATATGCTTTCTTATGGGACATTGCCGGTCAAAAACTGTGAACCCCGTCGGAAAATAATATGTGAACATTGACGGGAAAAAGCTGCGAGTTCTGCCGGGAAAATTTTAAACATTTCGCGTGAAAAATTTGCGTTGAGAAATGGAATTATTTGTGATATGCTGAACCGGAAGGGCCGATTCCCGTTTTATTTTGCCGAAGATGGCATTGCGGCGCCCTGCAGGGGATCCGGCATGGGGGAGTCTCTCTTCTGTAATATCATACAGCTTTTGCATTTCAGGATGAAATTTTAATGAAAGGAGAATGAAAACATGATCAGAGTGACTATTTTTAACGAATACGTACAGGAACAGCTGAATAAGCGGGTATTTCCCTTTCAGGAAAAATGGAATGAGGAAGGTATCCGTCATATGGCGGCCCGTGCAGATGAGATTGCCGCTGCCCATGAGGGAAAAGCCATTCATGATACGCTGAAAGCCCTGGTAGAGGAGGACAGCGAGGTGGAAGTACGGCACATTGCCAATCTGGAGATGCCGGAGTGCGGTCTGACAGAAGAGGTTCTGGAGGATACGGACGTTCTTCTCTGGTGGTCTCATATCGCCCAGGAGGCTGTGCCGGATGAGGTGGCCATGCGTGTCAGGGATCATGTGCAGCGGGGAATGGGAGCCATGTTCCTTCATTCCGCTCATATGTGCAAGCCCATGCAGTTTCTGCTCGGCACCAGCTGTACGCTTCGCTGGCGGGAGGGAGACAGTGAGCACCTGTGGTGCTGCAATCCCACGCATCCCATAGCGAAGGGAGTGCCGGTCTGCATCTGGCTGGAGCAGGAAGAGATGTACGGAGAATTTTTCGATATTCCCAAACCGGACGAGCTGATCTTTATCGGCGGATTCAGCGGCGGCGAAGTGTTCCGCTCCGGCTGTGTCTGGAACCGCGGCTATGGAAAGGTGTTTTATTTCCAGCCGGGACATGAGACCTATCGTTCCTACTTCCAGCCGGATATCCGCCGCATTATCCAGAACGGGGTGAGGTATCTGGCCAATCCGGAGCATCGTCAGGAGAAGCTGGAGTGTATCTGGGTAAAGGAGTGACGGGGAATCCTGCGAAGGAGGAACTTAGCAAGGAAGTAACCTGACAAGGGAGAACCCTGACGAAGGAGAATCCGGCCAGGGGATAAGAAAAAGGGATGTCGGCATTTACCGGCATCCTTTTTTACGGAGTTTCCATAAGGTATCCGATCCCCCGCACGGTTTTCAGGGAAAGGGTGCTGCCCAGGGTTTTCAGCCGTCTCCGGAGAAAATGGATGTAATTGTCCAGATTCCCCATTTCCACGTCGCTGTCCATGCCCCAGACCCGGTTCAGAAGCAGTTCTCTGGTGAGCGTCTGGCCGGGATTGCGGAGAAAGATTTCCAGCAGATCTCCTTCCCGCCGGGAGAGAGTGCAGGTTTTTTTGTCCCTGGAGAGACTGTGGCTGTCCGGATCGTAGGAGATATCCCCCAGGGCCAGAACAGGGGAGTCGTTCCAGCTGCCGGGACGGCGCAGAAGGCTCCGAATGCGGGCCATAAGCTCCTCGAAGGCGAAGGGCTTCACCATGTAATCGTCCGCTCCGCAGTCCAGCCCGGTTACTTTGTCATTCAGGGTGCCCAGGGCTGTGAGAAAGATCACCGGGGTGGAGACGCCGCACCGCCGGGCCTCCTTCAGCACCCGGATTCCGTCCATGAGAGGCAGCATCCGGTCCAGGATCACCAGGTCGTGGAGGGATTCCTTCATATAATAGAGTCCTTCCTCTCCGTCGTGACAGATATCCACGCTGAAGTTTTCTTTTTTCAGACGATAAAACAGGGAGGCGCACAGGTCCTGGTCGTCCTCGATTAACAGTATTTTCACGCTGATGTCTCCTTTTTTAGATAATATCCGGAAAGCGGAAGAGAACGCCGGTCAGGTTGGATGAGCGGTTCTCCTTTTCTTGCCGGTCTTATTATACCAGAATAAAATCCTCCATGGTATTTTCAATCTTACGAAAATACAAATGGAGGATTTTTTTGGGTTTGCGGCCCGGGAAATCCCGTGATGCGGCAGCTGCGGAGGCGGGTCAGGATTGTAAAAGCTTGTAGAAAATTGCTTTCGCCAATCCGATACCTAAATTGATACGGTCAGGACTGTAAAAGCTTTTAGAGGATTGCTTTCGTCAATCCGATACCTAAGCTGATACAGTCAGGACTGCAAAAGCTTTTAGAGGATTGCTTTCGCCAATCCGATACCTAAGCTGATACAGTCAGGACTGAAAAAGCTTTTTAGAGGATCTTTAGAGATTCCAGTGATAGAATACTTCCAGCATCAAAGATAAAAATCTTCCGTATGGGCAGCTCTATATCGGCGGGTGGAATCTGCAGGGTAAAAAGCAGCTGATTTTAAGACAGCCGGAATCATTGAATTTCTAATAAGATGGAATCTATAAGGTTAAAAGCAGCTTCCGGCAGCCGTGCCGGGGGATGGAACAGGGGGACAGTTCATGAACAGAAGCAGATGGAAAGACGCCCGGATCCTTAAAAGAAGGGCCGGGTCCGGGAAAAAACAAAAAACGCAGTGGAAGGGGATCCTGTTTATTCTCCCCAGCTTCGCGGGAGTCTGCCTGTTCTGGCTGATTCCCTTCGGGGATGTGATCCGGCGCTCTTTCTACAGCGCTGTGAGCGGAAAATTTACCGGGATCCGGAATTACCTCACTGTCTTTTCCAATTCGGCCTTCCGCCTTGCGGCGGGGAATACTCTGAGGTTTTTCTGCATCTGCATCCCCATACTGGTAACCCTGTCTCTTCTGGTAGCGGTGGTCCTCACCAGGCAGAAGCGGGGAGGTCAGATGCTGAAAAGCATGTTTCTTCTGCCCATGGCCATTCCGGTGGCGTCGGTGGTGATCCTCTGGAAGCTTCTGTTCCACAGCCATGGGCTCCTGAATCATCTCATCGCTCTGGCGGGCGGCCGGGGGCCGGACTGGATGAATACGGGGGCCTCCTTCGCCGTGCTGGTGGTCAGCTATGTGTGGAGGAATCTGGGATATGACGTAGTGCTGTGGACGGCGGGAATCTCCGGGATCTCCCAGGCCCTCTACGACGCGGCGAAGGTGGACGGAGCCGGGGAGTGGAAATGCTTTACCAGGATCACCCTCCCCAATCTGCTTCCCTCCCTGTTTACCATTGTGGTGCTGTCGCTCCTCAACGGGTTCAAGGTGTTCCGGGAGGCTTATCTGGTGGCGGGGGATTATCCCCAGGAGGATATGTATCTGCTGCAGCATCTGTTCAACAACTGGTACCGTGATCTGGCTCTGGACAAAATGGCTGCCGCGGCAGTGATGACGGGGGCGCTGATTCTCGGACTGATACTGATATTGAAGAAGGCGTGGGAGGCGGAGGAATAAATGAAGATTCTGCACTGGTCCCGGATCCCGTCATTGCTTCTGTGGGTTCTGGGACTGATCAATCTCTTTCCCATTTTTTTTCTGCTGGTGGGATCCTTCATGGGAAAACAGGAACTGTCCCCGCTGTTGTCGCCTGTGCTGGGGGATGGGCAGGGATATGCCTCCTGGAAGCTCATGCCCCTGTATCCCACCATGCGTTCCTATGCGGAGCTCCTTCTGGACACTCCTCAGTTTTTTGTGATGTTCTGGAATTCCGTGAAGCTGACGGCGGGGGTGCTGCTGGGACAACTGATTTTCGCCACCACGGCGGCGTGGGGCTTTGCCCGGTATTCCTTTCCGGGAAAGAAGCTTCTGTACACCATATACATTGCCCTGATGATGATGCCCTTTCAGGTGATGATGCTGAGCAATTATCTGGTTCTGGACCGTCTGGGTCTTATGGATACGCTGGCGGGCATCATTTTGCCCGCAGTGTTCTCCACCTTTCCCGTGTTTCTCATGTACCGGTTTTTTCAGGGGATTCCCGGGGCTCTTCTGGAGGCCGCGAGACTGGACGGAGCGGGGGAGGTGGCCATGTTTGTGCGGATAGGCGTTCCCCTTGGATCGCCGGGGATCATTTCCGCCATGGTGCTGGGATTTCTGGAATACTGGAATCTTCTGGAACAGCCCATGGCGTTTTTAAAGACAAAGAGTCTCTGGCCACTGTCCCTGTTTTTGCCCGGCATCGGCATGGAGCAGGCGGGACTGGCGTTCGCGGCGTCGGTGGTACTGCTGATCCCGGCGCTGTTTGCCTTTCTGGCGGGGCAGGACTATCTGGAACAGGGTATTATTTCCACAGCGGTGAAGGAGTAGGATATGAACAGAAAAAATCTGCTGAAATGGTTCGGAATGTTTTTTATGGCAATGCTGTTGTTTACAGTGCTGTCCAGAGCATCGGACTCTGTGAATGTGGCCCGGGTGAGTGTGAGCGGACTTCAGAATCAGATCATCGTCCATGAGGTCCGGGGGACGGGGAAGGTTCTGGGAACCAGGGAGACGGCTGTGTTTGCCCCGGGGGACCAGCGCGTGGGAAGGATCCTGGTCCGGGAGGGTCAGACCGTACAGGAGGGGGAGCTGCTCCTGGTTTTGGAGGAGGATACCATCCTGCAGCGGATCGAAGAAAAAAAGACGGAGATTCAGGAGCAGAAGTGGAAGATTGAGGATCTGAAAAGCGCGGCGGAGTTAAACGGCGAGAAAAAGGAACAGGCTCTGAAGCGGGCGGAGGAAAATTACGAGACCACGGTGAAGAACGGAGAGATCAATCTGGCCAATGCCAGGATGGAGCTCGATGTGGCGGAGCAGAAGCTGCAGATTTATTTCAACTCCGTGGCGTACGATTCGTCCAGAAGGGACGGGTCCAGGGAGCAGAGTCTTCGGGATGAGATCCGCTCCAGAGAGGAAGCCCTGGTTCAGCTGATCATGAGTACGGATCAGGAAACGCAGGAGGCTGAGCGGGCTCTGGAGGACGCAAAGATGGACTCGGCTTCCGACAGCAGTCTGAGCACGGCCCGCAGTGAGCTGAAAGAACTGAGGAGAGAACTGAAGGAACTCCAGACCCTGAAAAAACAGGGAGGAGAGATCTGTTCACCGGTAAAGGGCGTGGTAAAAAGCGTGTCCGTCTCCACGGGCAGTTCCACAGGCGTGGAGGCCGCTATGGTACTGTACGAAACGGAAGGAGATTTTCGTATGACCGGGAGTATTTCCGCGGAGGATCTGACCTACGTGGCAGCGGGAGACGGGATCGTGCTGAAGGGAAGCAGCGGAAAAAACATGGAGGATGGGGTGGTGGAGACCATCGGGGAGGATGAAACGGATCCTGCCGTCAGAATTATATCCGTTACGGTTCCGGCGGGAACATTTTCCATCGGAGAGTCTGTGGACTTTACTGTTTCAAAGAAGTCAGGACCATATCGTTCCTGCATCCCGCTGTCAGGTCTGTATGCGGAAAACAATCAGAATTATGTCTATGTCGTCGATACGGAGAACACTGTGCTGGGGGAGGTTCTCACTGCCAGAAAGGTGAGCGTGACGGTGACGGATAAAAATGAGCAGACGGCCGCCCTTGGGGAAGGCACGCTTTCCTCCGATCAGAAGGTCATCGTGGGCAGCAGCAGACTGATTGAGGATGGAAGCCGTGTGCGGCTGGTGGAATCATGAGCGGGAAGGAATGGGAGGTTTTCCGGAGGCGGGGAATCCCCCTGATCCGCTGGCTGGTGATTCTGATCTTATATTTCCTGGGGGTTCTTGCCTATGGGGAGATGCAGGAGCCATCGGGAATTCCTGTATTTTTCTCAGGGGAGTACCCTGCCCACAGCCGGGCGGCGGAGATTCTCCGGAGGGAGGAGGAGCTGGAGGACCGGGCGGAGGTATGCTTTTTTCAGGACTGCGGAATCGTGACGGTATCGGACGTAGAATATGGCAGGAGCTCCCAGGTGCTGCTGGGCGGCATTTTGGGGGACGGGACGGTTTATGACTGGCGCCTCAGAGGATTTGCTCCCCAGGACAGGGAGGGCTGTGTGATCGATGAAGGTACGGCCGGTGATCTGTTCGGCGTGCCGGATGCCCTGGGGAGAAAGATTCAGTGGGGAGAGAAGGTCTATCAGGTGCGTCTGGTGCTTCCGTGGAAACACAGGGTCATGCTGGTCCATCCCACAGACGGGCAGAGCGTTTATACAAGGGTTTATGTCAGAAAAAAGAGGGGTGAAGCCGGGTCGGATACCGCTTCCAGGTTCCTCATGCGCCACGGGCTTTCGGGGAATGAGGCGGAGGAGCAGGTTTTAAAGGGAACTGCGGAAGGAAGTCTGTGGCTGCTTCCCTCCGGAATGTATCTGGCCCTGTTTTTTTATGCCGTTCGCATGAGGAGGAAGGGGGATTTCCGGATATGGACGGGAATTTCCCTGATGACGGCAGCCTTTGGGTTTGTCCTCATCTGGAACAGCGGCGGCCTGCCCGGGGACTGGATTCCGGGAAAGTGGTCGGATTTTCAGTTCTGGCCGGACCGTCTGAAAACAGTGACGGATCAGCTGAAGCTGAGGCTGATGATGCCGGATTCTGTGATGGAGGCGGAAAATACCATATGCGCCGTAAAAAGTATGGTTCTGTCGCTGACGGCTTTTTTTGTGTATGCTTTCGGGAAAAGGACTTGCGCGGAGGAGGAGAAGGAAGTATAGTAAAACAAATTATGGCTGCAAAAGCCGCGCGGCCGGAAAGAATCCGGCGGTCAGACAGGAGGACATATGAATTATCTGGAAAAATATCAGCTTTGGACAACCTCGTTCTATTTTGATGAGGAGATACGGAACGAACTGAGGGCGCTGGACCCGGAGCGGGACAGGGAGGAAATAGAGGACCGGTTTTACCGGGATCTGGAATTCGGCACGGGAGGCCTGCGGGGAATCATGGGCGCGGGAACGAACCGTATGAACCGCTATACGGTGGGCCGGGCCAGCATGGGACTGGGAAATTATCTTCTGGATACCTTCGGGAAGGGGCTCTGCCGCTCCCGGGGCGTAGTCATCGCCTATGACACCAGGAATCACAGCGCCGAACTGGCGCAGACAGCCGCCGATGTGCTCACCGGAATGGGAATCCGGGCGCGGATATTCCGGGAGCCGGTGCCCACCCCGGAGCTGAGCTTTTCCGTGAGACATCTGAACTGTGTGGCGGGAATCGTTCTGACGGCCAGCCATAATCCGAAGGAATACAATGGATATAAGGTTTATGATGAGTACGGATGCCAGCTGGTTCCTCGTCTGGCTTCGGCGGTGCTGGAGCGGATCGAGGAGATCCGGGATTACACTGCCGTATCCCTGCAGGGCTGCGGCGATCTGCTGGATAAGGTGGACGTCACAGAGGAGTTTGTCAGCGCCGTTCTGCAGCAGAGCCTGTTTGCGGATCCCGAAGCGAAAAAGGAGCTGAACGTGGTGTACACGCCCCTTCACGGTACGGGAAATGTTCCGGTGACCCGGACGCTTTTCAGGGCCGGCTTTTCCAACGTCAACGTGGTTCCTGAGCAGGAACGTCCGGACGGGAATTTCAGCACGGTGCGCACGCCCAATCCGGAGGAGCGGGACGCGCTGAATATGGGGATTTCTCTGGCAAAGACGCTGAAGAGCGACATTGTTCTCGGAACGGATCCGGACAGCGACCGGGTGGGCGCGGCGGTGCGCGCCGGGGAAGGAGAGTACGTGCTGCTGACCGGCAATCAGATCGGGGCGCTGCTCATGGATTATGTCCTTTCCCGCAAGGATCTTGCGGCAATGAAGAAGCCTGCGGTTGTAAAAACCATCGTCACCTCGGAGCTGGGAGCGGAGATCGCCCGGAAAAAGGGACTGGCTGTGTTTTCCACCCTGACGGGATTCAAGTATATCGGGGAAAAGATCACCCAGTTTGAAACGGCGGAGAAGGAGAAGGACAGCTCCCGCAGCTGTGATTTTGTCATGGGCTATGAGGAATCCTACGGTTATCTGGTGGGAACCCATGCGCGGGACAAGGACGCGGTGTCGGCCGTTCTCCTTCTGTGCGAGATGGCCGCCGAGTACAAGAGGGATGGAAGGACGCTTCTCGACAGGCTGAGTGAGATCTACGGGGAATACGGATTTTATCGGGATGCTCTGGACAGCTTCACCCTGCGGGGAAAAGCCGGAGGGGAGAAGATCCGGGCCATGATGGAGGCCCTGAGACAGGGGAGAAGGCTCTTTGAACATGTGCAGGAGGTGCTGGATTATCAGAAAGGACTGCCGGCGGAGGAGGGATTCGGCTCTCTGCCCGTCTCCGACGTGCTGAAATATATTCTGGAGGACGGTTCCTGGGTGGCTGTCCGTCCGTCGGGAACCGAGCCCAAGATCAAAGTGTACTACAGCGTGCGGGGAACCGACGCCGGGGAGGCGGAGATCCGTCTCGGGGAACTGAGAGGACGGGTGAAGGCATTTATAGAGGAATGAGCGCGGAACATTTTTTTGTTGAGGTTGGGAGAGAAGTATGGTAAACTAAAGCGTATCTAAAATCGACGAGGAGATTTTTATTATGAAAACGATTGCCATTGTCACAGACAGTAACAGCGGCATTACGCAGGATGAGGGAAGGCGCCTGGGGGTGAAGGTCCTTCCCATGCCATTTTATATCAATGAAAAAATGTATCTGGAGGGTGTGACGCTCACCCAGGAGCAGTTTTATGAGCGGCTGAAGCTGGACGAGCCCATCTCCACCTCCCAGCCCAGCCCCGCGGAGGTGTGCGGGCTGTGGGACAACCTGCTCCGGGAATACGACGAGGTGGTTCATATTCCCATGTCCAGCGGTCTGAGCGCCTCCTGCGAGACGGCGGCAGGACTTTCCGAGGATTACGGCGGCAGGGTGCAGGTGGTGAACAATCAGAGGATTTCCATTACCCAGCGCCAGTCTGTCCTGGACGCTCTGGCTCTCCGGGACGCGGGAAAGGATGCGGCCGGGATTAAGGCCGCCCTGGAGGCGGAGAAGTTTGAATCCAGCATTTATATCACTCTGGAAACTCTGAAATATCTGAAACGGGGCGGGCGCATCACTCCCGCCGCGGCAGCCATCGGAACGGTTCTGAATCTGAAGCCGGTGCTGCAGATTCAGGGAGAAAAGCTGGACGCCTACGCGAAGGTCCGGGGGAAAAAGCAGGCCAGACGGGTGATGATCAACGCCATGAAAACAGATATGGAGAAGCGCTTCGCCCGTTTTGACGCCAGAGGCGAGATGGTCGTGATGGCCGCCTATGCGGGAAATCCGGAGGAAGCGCAGAACTGGCGGGAGGAAATCATGGAGAATTTCCCGGGACAGGAAGTGCATATGGATCCTCTGTCCCTGAGCGTGTCCTGCCATATCGGTTACGGAGTGCTGGCCATCGCCTGCGCGAAAAAGGTGACCGTATCATAAGCATCATAAAAGGAATCAGGAATCTGTACGAGACGTGTAAGAAACGAAATGAAGGAGCCGATAATATATGAAGAAACTGATGGAGCAGATGGCGCTGGAGCTTTCCGGCGCCTTTGAGAAGGCCGGATACGATCCTTCCTACGGGAAGGTTACGGTGTCCAGCCGTCCGGATCTTTGTGAATTTCAGTGCAATGGGGCTATGGCGGGAGCGAAGAAGTATAAAAAAGCTCCCTTTATGATTGCGGAGGATGTGGCGGCCCTGCTGAAGGATACCCGTCTTTTTTCCGCCGTGGAGGTAGTAAAGCCGGGATTTATCAATCTGAAGGTAAAGGAAGAATTTCTGGCGGAATATCTGGAGGAGATGGACCGGGATGAGAAGCTGTCCGTATCCGCGGCGGAACAGCCGAAGACCATCATTATCGATTACGGCGGACCGAACGTGGCGAAGCCCCTTCATGTGGGACATCTTCGTTCCGCCATCATCGGAGAGAGTCTGAAGCGTATCAGCCGTTATATGGGACATCATGTGATCGGGGACGTCCATCTGGGAGACTGGGGCCTTCAAATGGGACTGATCATCACGGAATTAAAGTACAGAAAACCGGATCTGGTGTACTTTGATGAAGCGTATGAGGGAGCGTATCCCGAGGAAGCGCCCTTCACCATATCCGAGCTGGAGGAGATCTATCCCTGCGCCAGCGCAAAATCCAAGACGGATGAGGCATATAAAAATGAAGCGCTGGAGGCCACCCACATGCTGCAGCAGGGCAGGAGGGGTTATATGGCGCTCTGGAATCATATCATGACCGTCTCCGTAGCCGACCTGAAAAAGAATTATGAAAAGCTGAACGTGTTCTTTGATCTCTGGAAGAAGGAGTCGGACGCGCAGCCCTATATTCCGGATATGGTGGAGAAGATGAAGCGGGACGGATTCGCCTATGAGGATCAGGGCGCTCTGGTGGTGGATGTGAAGGAGGAGAAGGATGCCAAGGAGATTCCTCCCTGCATGCTGCTGAAGTCGGATGGAGCTTCCCTCTATACTACCACGGATCTGGCTACCATTGTGGATCGTATGAAGCTGTATCAGCCCGACGCCATCTGGTATCTGGCGGACAAGCGTCAGGAGCTGCATTTCACGCAGGTGTTCCGCTGCGCCAGGAAGACCGGTCTGGTGAAGGAGGATACGGAGCTCTTTTTCCTGGGCTTCGGAACCATGAACGGGAAGGACGGAAAACCCTTCAAGACCAGGGACGGCGGCGTGATGCGTCTGGAAAACCTCATCGGGGAGATCAACGAGGAAATGTACCGGAAGATCGTGGAAAACCGCAGCGTGAGAGATACGGACGCCGGGGAGACTGCCCGTCAGGTGGGACTTTCCGCTATTAAGTACGGCGACCTTTCCAATCAGGCTACCAAGGATTATGTGTTTGACGTGGACCGGTTCACCTCCTTCGAGGGAAATACAGGGCCCTATATCCTGTACACCATTGTGAGAATCAAGTCCATTCTGAGACGCTATAAGGAAGAAGGAGGAGTCCTGGATACGGGACGGTTCCTTCCGGCCCAGTCCGGGGTGGAGAAGAATCTGATGCTGCAGCTGACCGGTTTCGGCGATACGGTCCAGTCAGCCTTCGAGGAGAAGGCGCCTCACCGGATCTGCGCCTATATTTATGAGGTGTCCAACGCCTTTAACAGTTTCTATCATGATACGAAGATCCTCACCGAGGAGGATCCGGAGCGGAAGCAGTCATTTGTCCGGATTTTAGGACTGACACAGAGAGTGCTGGAGACCAGTATTGATCTTCTGGGATTCTCCGCGCCGGACAGAATGTAGAATGGGACCGGGGCATTGTTTCAATGATTGTGTGCCGGAAACAACCTTTGTCTTATCGAAAAGAAAAAAGGGCAGATGTATTGTTCTGTCAATGTTCCGGATTTGAAAAAGCACAGGAAAGATGAATGAAAAAATCCCTGTGGAATCTTCCGGCGCTTCTGGCGCTGTTCAGGAGAATCCTCAGGGATTTTTTATGGAAAAAATTTTTTCTGATCAGTCAGGACTGCCATGTAAGCCAGGCGGTCAATGCCGGGAACCGGCCTTCCATTCTTTGATCTGCTCCAGTCTGGCCTTATATCGGGCCTCGTTTCCCTGGTCTGTGGGACGGTAGTATTCTTTGCCCTGAAGAGAGTCAGGCAGGCACTGCATGTCCGTGAGCTTTTCCCGGGTGTCATGGGCATACTGATATCCCTTTCCGTAATTCAGCTCCTTCATGAGAGCGGTGGGGGCGTTGCGGATCACCAGAGGAACGGGCTCCGCCAGCTGCCGGACGGCGTCTTTTTTGGCCTCCTCGTAGGCGACGTACAGGGAATTGGACTTCGGGGCCATGGACATGTACACCACGGCTTCCGTCAGGTGCACGGTACATTCCGGCATTCCGATAAAGTGGCATGCCTGGCAGGCGGCCACGGCCACCTCCAGAGCCCGGGCGTCCGCAAGGCCTACATCCTCGCTGGCGAACCGCATCACCCGGCGGGCCACATACAGGGGATCCTCCCCAGCTTCCAGCATGCGGGCCAGCCAGTAGACGGCGGCGTCAGGATCGGAATTGCGCATGGATTTGTGCAGCGCGGAGATCAGGTTATAGTGCTCCTCGCCGTTTTTGTCATAGAGGAGGGATTTTCTGGAAATACACTGTTCCAGAATTTCCGAGGTAACGGTGACGGTACCCTTTTCATCCAGATCTCCGTTCAGTACCACCATTTCCAGAGTGGACAGAGCGGAGCGGGCGTCTCCGTTGGCAAATACAGCGATCATCTCCAGCATGTCCTCCGAAATGCGGATATCCTGTCCGCCGAAGCCTCTGGAATCTGTCAGCGCCCGCCGGAGAAGCCCGGTGAGCTCTTCCTTTTGAAGCGCCTGGAGGACAAATACCCTGCATCGGGACAAAAGAGCGCTGTTGATCTCAAAGGATGGATTTTCCGTGGTGGCGCCGATGAGGATGATGCTTCCCTTTTCCACAAAGGGAAGAAAAGCGTCCTGCTGGGCCTTGTTGAACCGGTGGATTTCATCCACGAACAGGATGGTTTTTTCGCCGTAAAAACGGCTGTTCTCCGCCTTCTGCATAATGGCGCGGATTTCTTTGATTCCGCTGGTGACGGCGGAAAAGTCCACAAAGGCCGCCCGGGTACGGTTGGCGATAATGCGGGCCAGGGTGGTTTTTCCCACGCCGGGCGGCCCCCAGAAGATCATGGAGGAGATCTGGTCGCTCTCGATGAGTCTTCGCAGAACCTTGCCTTTTCCCAGAAGGTGGGTCTGGCCGGCGAATTCGTCCAGTGTCTGAGGGCGGAGTCTGGCGGCGAGAGGCTGGCTGGCCTCCCCGCCGAAAAGTGTCATTTGATCCAATTTTGTCATCTCCCGGATTAATGATTCATCAGTCAGACGGTCCCTGGCAGGGAAAACCGCCTTTTATACAGTGTAGCATATCTTCCCGCTGCAAAAAAGCGGGAAATTTGTCGAAAAAGCGGGAAAAGTTCCGGCGGGAGAGCAGGATTTCCGCTGTACAAAGAAAAGGGAGCGTGCTATAATCTCCCAAAAGGTCTGAATTTGTTCTTTTATCTGAATTCCGCTGATTCTGCGGAGAATTTCCGTTTTTTTGTATCTGAAATATGTTTTTGCATTCGAATGAGGTGAAGATGGGCGGTCTGACAGGAATTATCTTAAAGAAGCGTTATTGTATACTGGAAAAGATCGGTCAGGGCGGCGACGGCTCTCTCTACCTGGCCAGAGATCTGGAGCTGGGCACTCTGTGGGCCGTGAAGGAGCTGCCCCTGGAGAGAAAGAGGGAGGCAAGGCTGCTGAGGCTGCTGGAACATCCCGGGCTTCCGCGTATGGTGGATTATGCGGAACGAGGGGAGTTTTGCTACCTTGTAATGGAATATATCCGGGGCAGTTCTCTGGGGAAACTTCTCCGGGAGGGAGAGAAGCTTTCCTGTGATGAGGTGGTGCGCATCGGACTGTCGCTGGTGGAGATTTTTACTTATTTTCATAATCAGAAACCGCCTCTCTATTATGGAGATCTGAAGCCGGACAATCTCATGGCAGGCCTGGACGGAAGACTCTATCTGGTGGACCTTGGCAGCGCCGTTTGGGGATACGAGGGCTGGGGAAGAGGCAGAGAAGGGACTCCCGGTTATGCGGCGCCGGAACAGTATAAGGGCAGAGTGGGGAAAACCAGCGATATTTTTGCCCTGGGGAAAACCCTCCAGGTGCTCCTTGGGAAAAGAGTTTCCGGCATTCTGAAAAAGCCGGGGCTTTTCCTGTGTCTGCGGAAATGCTGCAGGAAGGAGGAGCGGCGCCGCTACCAGAATATGGAGGAGGTGGGAAAGGCTCTGGCAAAGCTGGCTGAGCCCTCTCACAGAGGAAAGCTTCCGGCGGCAGCGGGCGGCGCGCTTCTCGCTGTCATTCTGATTGTAATCATGGCATTGGGGCAGCAGGAAACTCCTCTTAAGCACATGCTGACGGAGGTCACGGACGGTTATTATGACAGCGGGTTTCTGGCCGGGCGGACGCGGGAGGACGTATGCAGGGCAGCGGATGAAAAAATGCAGAAATTACTTCTGGAATATGGAAAGGAGCAGGATCAGAAACGGATTTTGCTGCTGCTGGCCAGAAACGGAGAACTGCAGGGAGAAGCGGAGCGTGCGGCAATTTATTATGAACAGATGCTTCTGTACTATCCGGACGGGGAGGAAGGATATGGAGAATACGGACTGTTTTTGTGCCGCCAGGGGCAGAAGGAGGCCAGTGAGCGTTTGTGGAAAAGATACGCAGAACAGAAGGCGAAAGGAAATATGGACGGAAGCGGAGGGGAGAATCTCCGCATATGGAAGGAGCGTCTGGAAGAAACAGAGGAAGGAAAAAAAGACAGGGAAGAAAATCTGCGGATACGGAAAGGCTTTCGGATGGATGGAAAAAGAGGAAAAGAAAAAGACGGCGCAGAAAATCTGCGGGAGCGTCTGGAAAGGACAGGTAAAGGGGCGGGAAGGGAACATGCAGAGAACACTGGTACGGGAAGGAAGGATGAAAAATGGGAAGAAAGAGGAGATTGAAAGGCAGCGGCAGGATAACGACAGGATGGGACTGGAGAAAAACAGGCGCAGCATTCCTGCTGGGAATCTGCATTTGCAGAAGTGCGGCAGCTATGGATCTGGGTGGGTTCGATGTGGACGTTCTGCCGGGAGAGAGCGGCGGTCAGCCGTCTGACTGGGAGAATTATTTCTCTAAGGACGGCGGAGGAAGCGGGGAGAATCCACCCGCGGCAACAGAAAGCGGCAGCCCGGACTCGAACGGCGGCCAGCCGGTGGCCTCAGGCCAGGAGGCAGGAACTGCCGGGCCGGGGGAAACTGCAAATGAGAGTGGTGGAACTGCCGGCGCAGGTGGAAACAGCCCGGATAAAAATGGAGAAAATTCAGGAGCAGGTGGGAACAGTGAAAGCCAGGATGGCTGGAATGGGGGTTCAGGAGGGAGCAATGGAGGTCTAGGTGGGGGGAATG